>NZ_SLUN01000064.1 GCF_004340685.1 Hydrogenispora ethanolica
TTGGATTCCCTCCCAGAACATTTGTTCTTTAGTTTATTTTATCACGAACATATGTTCTGGTAAAGCCCTTCCGGATCTAAATTTATAATCATCAGTGAGCTTGTTTTGTGAATAAGCAAGCTGGTTTTGTGAATAAGCGAGCTCGCTCAGTGACTCGGCAAGCTCTTTTTGTGGATAAGCAAGCTTGTTTTGTGAATGGGAGAGCTCGCTCAGTCGTTCAGCAAGCTCTTTTTGTGAATAAGCGACCTATTTTTGTGGATAAACGGATCCGTTTAACGTGGTTAATGGTTTTGGCTGTGGATAAGTCCGGAAAGTGCGGCAAAACCGGGTACGGTCAGAGGGTAAGCGGAGCGAAGTTGATACTCGGTAAGTCCAATTCTCCTGATGGAAAATTGAATTACCGGGATGGAAAAACTATTTCTCCGGCCCCCAAATAGCGATGCCGGGGACAAAAAATTCCATGCCGGGGAGGCATTACGGCATTTTGACGCAACAATTCGCATTTTGGGCAGTCGGAAGTTGGGACGGCTGTTGGAAAGGGTTTACAGAGGGTTTAACCGGATAAAAGGGTAAGTTACCAACGTTGATTTTGGATTACCATTCGGTAAACCGATTGTATTTCCATGAACCCATACATATAATAAGCCTAAGAGGGACAGGAAAATAAATAAAGGGACATAAAGCGTCCCATCTATCCAAAAGGAGGAATTTACGATGAAGAAATGTCCGGATTGTCACAAAGCGATCGGCTACGGCCGGGAGTTTTGCCCGCATTGCAGCGGAGAATTGTTTCCCGGAAAACGGAAGCATTTTGATTACAGCTGGATGGCCGGATTGAACGGACTTTTGGGGAAAAGCGGAGATTAGTAAACCAATCTTCGCTTTTTTATTTTATTTCCTGGTTAATAATTCCCTATACTTTTGCAGCTTTTCCGGATCTTCTTCCAAAACCCCGGAAGTGTAAAAGACGATCCGGCCGGGTTCGTTCCGGTTCGCCAGAAGCCCCTTCTCGTCCAAAAGATTTTTTAAGCGGCGCACCGTTCCGGAACTGCCATCGATGATCGCCACCCCGGCGGGGAGGAGCCGTCTGAAAGCTTCCCGATAATGGGGAAAATGAGTACATCCCAGGACGATCGTGCCATAATGGCTCAGGTCAAAGGGGGCCAATTCTTCCTTTAAGTAGGGCAGAATTACCTCGTCGTCAAAAATAAAGTGCTGTGCGTACTCTACCAGCTCCGGCAGAGGAAGCAGGTCCACCACATGTTCATCGTCAACCCGCGCCACTAAATTTTGAAACTTCTCTTCTTTTAACGATAGCGGGGTAGCGGTGACCAACACCCGCTTATGATTGCCCCGGTTCTGCTCCACCGCTGGTTTGACTGCCGGCTCCATCCCGATAATCGGAAAATCGTAACGGGTCCGCAGATCATTGGCTGCCACAATCGTGGCGGTATTGCAGGCAACCACCAACGCCTTGATGCCCTGTCCAACCATGAATTCCACCGCATCAAAAATATAACGCCGCACCGTTTCTTTGGGTTTGATTCCATAGGGTGCGTGCACCGAATCGGCGTAATATAAATAATCTTCATTCGGCAAAAGCGCTAACGCCTCTCTCAGCACGGTTAAACCGCCAATGCCCGAATCCAGAAAACCAATATACACGATCAATTCCTCCGAATTGGTTAAAGGTCCATGCGCTTCCTGCCGGAAACTAAAATTTTCTGTAACGCTTATACGGCATGACCCATAGAAACCTGAGTGAAGGCACACAGGTATTATATCACTTTTTGAGGAGATTTCGCTTGATTTTCATAAAAAATGATATTCAGCCTTTGCTGCCTGCTGAAACGATGTAAAAAAACAACGGTGGTCTTTCGGGCACCGTTGTGATACAATCCCCTATTATCAGAAGTTAAGCCATGAAGGATCTTCGAGCCCCCGACCTAAGCCTGGTCAAGTTGACTCACCGAATTGCCCGGTATCGATCCAATCATTCTTTAAAATGGTCCACCAGTCCTCCGCCAATCCTTTTTGAAGATACTCATAAGGCAACCATCCGTAGCCGTCGTTTCCCCATGCCTTCCCCCAGGAGTTACGGATCAAGAATGCGCCAGTAGTCTGAGAGCCCCTTGCATTTTGATTTTGGATCTTGGTTTTATTATCATAGCCAACGACCATCACTGCATGCCCACCCACCACTGATTCTCCAGGTTCGGGAAATGGGATCTTGCCATCGGTCTCGGCTTGTTCGATGGAACTATAGACAGTAAACCCGAAGATCGCCGGGAAACCCTGGGCCAGATTCCGCTTAATCCGGTTTAACAAGGCAGTTTTGGTGATTCCGGGCGGATCCAGGCGTACATATTTGATGGTTCGATAGTTTTGCGCAAAGGAATAACAGAAAGCGCTCGGCTCGACATCGTAATTCTGGACATTATAAGGCCAGTATTCTTCCGGAGGCACGCCAAACAGCACCAGCGCCCCCAGTGTCGAACGGAGGTAGGCTCCGGTGTCTCCTGTTAAATGTAGAAAGTTCCGGGTGGTTTTGTATAAGAACAGACGGGATGCGTCGAGATATTTGCCGAAAGCCCGGCGCTCGAAATACTCGACCAGACCAACGCCGGCATTGGCTGTACATGAGCCGATATCACCCTGATCCTCTACCGGCGAACACCAAGCGCGCAGATCGACAGTCGTCGGCAAAGCGACCGCTTCGGGCTTAACCGAGGTAACTCGTTCCAGCTGGGGCGCCACTTGTTGATGATCGAGAGTATAATCGCGAAAATCGGGAAAATCCGGCAGCCACCCCATTTTTCGAGCAACAATACGCGGCATCGGAAAGTCCTCCTCGTTGTCTCTCATGATATGGATACAATAAAAAAAGTCCGTATACTTTACGGACTAAAAATATCTATGTAGCAATGGTAGCTTTTAGAACCTGTTTATTCACTCCGGCCCAATTCGCGCCAGGCAATGTCTTTTCGATAATAAATTCCGTCAAAATGAATCCGGGATAAATCACGATAAACGCCATCGACCGCTTCCCGGATACTGTCGCCAAGATGCACTACGTTCAGGACCCGGCCTCCGGCAGTTAAAACCCGACCTTCCGCGGTAGTTTTAGTTCCGGCGTGGAAGACCAGCGAGTCGGCAACTCGTTCCAGTCCGTTGATGGGCAAACCGGTCGGGTAAGTTCCCGGATAACCCGGAGCCGCGGCCACCACACATACCGCATATTGGCTACTCCGCCAATGAATTTTGTCCGGATCAAGCTTGCCGGCGATGGCATCTAAAAAGATTTGAGCCAGATCGGATTCGAGTAACGGCAGTACGACTTGGGTTTCGGGATCACCGAATCTTACATTATACTCCACGACTTTCGGGCCGCTTTGGGTCAGCATCAAACCCAAAAAGAGCGTTCCCACAAAAGGCGTCCCTTCTTGGCGCATGGCCTGAATCGTCGGATTGAGGATCTCCCGTACTACTCGTTCCGCCACGTCCGGAGTGTACGCGGCAGTCGGCGAGTAAGTTCCCATTCCTCCCGTATTGGGTCCGGTGTCATGATCACCGATGCGTTTATGATCCTGGGCCGAAAGCATCGGCACGGCCCGGTTTCCATCACAAAACGCCAGCAAAGAAACTTCTTCGCCTTCCATATACTCCTCTACCACAATGGCGGAGCCGGACTCCCCGAAGATGCGGTCATTCATCATCCGTTCCACCGCCTGCAGGGCTGTCGATAGATCCATCGCCACTACCACGCCTTTTCCCGCAGCCAGACCGTCTGCCTTGATCACCGCCGGCGCTCCAATCTGTTCGATATATCTCCGCGCTGCCACTGGATCCGTAAAACTTTGGTGCCGGGCGGTGGGGATACCATGCCGCTGCATGAAAGCTTTGGCAAAGACTTTACTCGACTCCAAACGTGCGGCTGCCTGCGTTGGACCGTAAACTAATAAGCCTTTCCGCTGAAAAATATCAACCGTCCCGTCGGCCAAATAAGCATCCGGTCCCACCACCGTCAAACCGACCTGATTCTCTGCGGCAAACTCAGCCATTCCAACGATGGAATCGATCGTCACATTCTCCGCGAACTGCGCCGTACCGGCATTGCCCGGCACACAATAAATATGGGTGACCAACGGGCTCTGGGAAAGCTTCCATGCTAACGCGTGCTCACGACCGCCCCCGCCGATAACCATTACTTTCATCGTCATTCCTCCGGTTCAGGTTTCATTGGTAAGACGAAAGGCTCCTAGATCATCCATCGGCCTTTCACCTCCTGCAATCTCAGCAATCGTTCCGCGAAGACTAATAAAGAGGTTGACCGACGATTCTCTGATAGGCTTCCAGATATTTAGCGCTGGTTTTTTGAATTATTTCGACCGGCAAGGCTGGGGCCGGGGGCTGTTTATTCCAATCCAAGGTCTCCAAGTAATCGCGGACGTACTGCTTGTCAAAACTCGGTTGGGACTGACCGGCCCGATACTGATCGAGCGGCCAAAACCGAGAGGAGTCGGGAGTGAAGACCTCGTCCACCACAGTCAGTACCCCATCCACCCAAGCAAATTCGAACTTCGTATCGGCGATGATGATCCCATTGGCCTCTGCCCGCTCCGCCCCAAATTGGTAAAGGCGGAGCGAATAATCTTTTAATAATCCCGCCAATTCCGCGCCGACTTTCTGACTTAGCTCCGCATAGGTTAAAGGCGCATCATGCCCGGTACTCTCTTTTGTCGTCGGGGTGAAGATCGGTTCCGGCAATTTGCTGCTTTCAACCAAGCCCTCCGGGAGTTTGATGCCAGAAACCGCACCCGTCTGTTGATAATCTTTCCAGCCGCTGCCCGCCAAATAACCACGGACGATGCATTCCACCGGAACCACCTGTCCTTTTTTCACCAGCATCGAACGGCCGCGTAACATTTCCCGCTCCGCTGAAGTAAGGCCGGGCACCTCATCGATCTCCGCCGAAATGAAATGGTTGGGTAGCAATTCTGCGGTCTGACGGAACCAATGGACCGAGAGTCCGGTCAAAACGCGTCCTTTCTCCGGAATCGGCTCATTGAAAACAACATCGAAGGCGGAGAGCCGGTCCGTAGCTACGATCAATAGGTGCTGATTCAGATCGTAAATATCCCGGACCTTCCCCCTGCCAATCATCGGAAAACTTTTGAGGGTGGTGGTAGAAACCGCCATTTGTTAAACCTCCATATCCTAGAATCGAAAAGCCATAGGATAAAGTTTTTTGAATCGGAAAATCATCGTGTGAAAAGTTTGAAAACGACTTTATCCCTTGCTTTTCAGAGTTTTTGTAAATACCCTGTCCTTCGGACAGGGTTTACACAACGCGTTTAAAAGTCTCCGGGTACCAAAAAGCATGAGAAAGTAGCTTCGCTGGCCATTTCATTGCCAATGAAAGTTTTCCCTTCAAACTTACCGATCTTCCCTTTAAATTTCTTGACAACTACTTCGATTCGAAGCTGATCCCCAGGGCGAGCCTGCCTGCGGAAGCGAACCCTCTCAATGCTCGCGAGGAGCGGATTTTGACACTCTTCATCCAGCAGATCTTTTACCACGAATCCGGCAACCTGGGCCATGGCTTCCACTTGCAAGGCTCCAGGAAACACTAAACTACCCGCATCCGTGTCATTATTATAGAAATCATTCCCGGAAATATTTTTGATACCAATCGCATGATGGCCGGTTTCGATCTCCAAAATTCGATCCACTAATAAGAACGGATATCGATGCGGCAAAAACTCTTTGATCTGCAAGTTATCTAGCATAGGGCACCTCGCATCAATGTTTAAAATGACGGATACCGGTAAAGACCATCGCCATCCCATAGCGGTCGGCCATCGTGATGGAGTCTTGATCGCGAATGGAACCTCCCGGTTGAATAATCGCAGTTACACCTGCCTTAGCCGCTTCTTCTACTGAATCCGGCATCGGGAAATAGGCATCCGAAGCCAAACAGGATCCTTTCACCTTCTCGCCCGCCTGCCCAATCGCAATACAAACCGCTCCCACCCGGTTCGTCTGTCCCGGCCCGATCCCTATCGTTCCATTGTCTTTCGTAATGACGATGGCGTTCGATTTAACATGCTTAACGACTTTCCACCCAAAAAGAAGCTCTTTCAACTCATTCTCAGTTGGCTGTCGTTGGGTGACAACTTTTAGATCGGACGGTTGTACCTCCGCCAAATCGAGATCCTGAACCAGCAGTCCGCCAGCGACCTTCTTCAAGTCCAGTCCCTTTTGACGGGAAGCATGGCTGAGTTCGGGAAGTTCCAGCAGACGCAGGTTCTTTTTGCGGGCCAGCACTTCAAAAGCTTCCGGCGCAAACTCCGGCGCGATGACGATTTCGAGAAACAATTCGCTCATGGCTTCGGCAGATCGCAAGTCGACGGGGCGATTGAAAGCCACGATTCCGCCGAAGATCGATACTGGATCGCTGTCAAATGCTTTTTGGTATGCCGAGAAAGGCGTATCCGCCACGCCAACACCGCAAGGATTGGCATGTTTGATGGCGACCACTGCCGTTTCTGAAAATTCCTTGACCATTTCAATCGCAGCATTCGCATCATTGATATTATTAAAGGACAATTCCTTGCCGTGAAGTTGCTTGGCCGCGGCCACCGTGCCCGGCAAGATTGGACGCTCTACATAAAAAGCGGCTTGCTGGTGCGGATTTTCGCCATACCGTAAACTTTGCTGCTTGTGGTAAGTCAATTGCAGCAGTTCCGGGTGCCCGTCAGCGCTTGGAGTATATTTTGAGTTAAAATAGTTAAAGATCATCGAATCGTAAGCGGCGGTCGTTTGAAAGACCTTCAAAGCGCATTGTTTGCGAAATTCGAGGGTCGTTTGGCCTTGATTGGCCCGAAGTTCCTTGATCAATACCGGATAATCGGCGGGGTCCACCACTACCGTTACATCATGATGGTTCTTAGCGGCGGATCGTAACATGGAAGGGCCGCCGATGTCAATGTTTTCAATGGCATCTTCCAAGGTAACTTCCGGTTTGGCAACAGTCGCCGCAAACGGATAGAGGTTGACCACAACCAGATCGATGGGGCGAATTCGTTGCTCCGCCAGTTGGCAACGATGTTCCTCCGAATCGCGAATTGCCAGCAAACCGCCGTGGATCGCCGGATGAAGCGTTTTAACCCGGCCGTCGAGAATCTCCGGAAAACCAGTCACATCCGAAATATACGTGACGGGGAGACCTGCCTCTTGGATAGCCTTAAAAGTTCCGCCGGTAGAAATCATCTCCACCTTGGACGCAGCCAGAAATTGGGCCAATTCAAGCAGGCCAGTCTTATCCGACACACTGAGCAACGCCCGTTGGATCTTTGCCATGATTCCGCCTCCTAATAGAATTTAGAATAATGATAGCTAGCGTATTTTACAATCCCATCCAATTTTATATAGGGAATAAGAACGATTCTTTATACGGAACGAACCCGTAGCCCATCAATGACGAACCGCCCTTCCAATACGAACTTGACGGCCTCGGGATAAATCTGATGTTCGACCTGGAGCACCCGTTCCGCCAATGTATCCGGCGTATCCTCTTCAGCGACCGCGACGATTCCTTGCGCGACAATGGGGCCCGCGTCGGGCTCGGCGGTCACAAAATGAACAGTGGCTCCGGAGAACTTAGCCCCCGATCGCAATACCGCCTCATGAACATGGTGTCCGTACATTCCCTTTCCGCCAAAGGCGGGCAATAAGGCCGGATGAATATTTAAGACCCGATTCAGGTATGTAAGAAAGAAAAGCGGATCCAAAATTCTTAAAAAGCCGGCCAAACATACCAGGTTAATTTGATATTCCTTTAATGCCGCGATTATGGCTGCGGTAAATTCGGTGACTGACCCGAACTGACGATGGTCGATCACCACTGCCGGAATTCCGTGTTGCGACGCCCGCTCTAAAGCGAAGACCCCGGCTTTATTACTAATGACTACGCCGATTTCTGCCGCAAAAAAGCCTTCCTCCGACGCATCGATTAATGCCTGTAAGTTCGTTCCGCCGCCGGACACCAGTACGCCAATGCGTTGTTTCACTCCGGATCCTCCATAAAGACTTCGCGGTCCCCCTGGATGACCGCTCCAATCAAGTAACTTTCGGGCACCGCCGCCTGAAACGCGGTGAGGGATTCTTGAGCTACGATCGCCACCATTCCAATTCCCATATTGAATACCCGATACGCTTCGGCATCAGGAATACCGCCGGATTCCTGCAAAAACCGGAAGATTGGCAATACCGGCCAACTTCCTTTTTGGATCTGAACCGCGCATCCTTCCGGGAGAATCCGCGGAATGTTGTCGATAAAGCCGCCCCCCGTCAAATGAGCCAAACCTTTGCAGATCTTTTGAGTAATCAGAGGATACAGCGCCTGAAAATAGGAACGATGTGAGGCAAGCAGTTCTTCTCCGATGGGCCGCTCCAGCCCCGCAACCCGATCGGTCGGCTGTAGCCCGAGATCTTCAAAGCAAATCTTCCGGGCCAGCGAATAACCGTTGGTATGCAAGCCCCACGACGGTAGCCCGAGGACCCGGTCGCCCGGTTGGATCGCCGCTCCGGTAATCAATTCATCCCGTTCCACCACTCCGACAATGGTACCCACCAGATCAAACTCGCCACTAGAATAAATCCCGGGCATCTCGGCGGTTTCTCCGCCGATTAACACACACCCGTTCTCGCGGCAACCGCGGGCCAGACCGCTGACCACCGCTTCAATCATCGCCGGACGGACAGTGCCGGTCCCGATGTAATCCAGGAAAAACAGCGGTTTTGCCCCTTGAACCAGAATATCATTGACACAATGGTTGACCAAGTCGTAACCGACGGTATCATACCGTTCCAAAGCAAACGCGATCTTTAGCTTGGTTCCGACCCCATCGGTGCTGGACACCAGAACCGGGTTGCGGTATTGTTCCGACGGAAAGGAATAGAGCCCGCCAAAACTGCCCAAATCTCCGATGACTTGCCGGTTGTGCGTTCCTTTCACCAACGTTTTAATGCGACGGACCGCCTCGTTTCCGGCATCAATATCCACGCCGGCTTCTTTGTAAAGGTCAGCGATGATACTCACTCCTCCAGTAAAAATTTATCTCTGCTCTCTTCTTGCGGGATGGTAATGGGGTAGTTTCCGTTAAAGCAGGCTACGCAAAGGCCTTCCTTGGGCTCGACCGCGCGGTATAGCGCTTCCAGGGAAAGATAGTTTAATGAATCGGCACCGATGAAACGACGAATCTCCTCCACGCTATGGGAGGAAGCAATCAGTTCCTTCCGGACCGACGTATCAATTCCATAGTAACAGGGATGGGTAATCGGAGGAGCGCTGACGCACATATGAACCTCTTTGGCTCCAGCCTCTCGCAGCAGATGAATAATTTTGCCGCTGGTCGTGCCACGGACAATGGTGTCGTCGATAATGACGACCCGCTTTCCTTGTAAGACGCTTTCGACTGGATTCAGCTTGATCCGGACTCCCATGTCCCGCAATGCCTGATTGGGTTGGATGAACGTTCGTCCCACATAGGTGTTTTTAATGAGGCCGATATCATAGGGAATCCCCGACGCCTCGGCGAACCCTATCGCCGTCGATAATCCGGTATCCGGGACCGGAATGACCACATCGGCTTCATGTTGAAATAATTTCGCTAATTCCCGGCCCATCGCTTTCCGGGCCATATGGACATTCAAACCGTCAATGTTGCTGTCGGGCCGGGCAAAATAGATATATTCGAAGATGCAAATCGCTTGACTGGGAGCAGGCGGCAAATGATAGCTGCGCAAGCCGTCACGGTCAATCATTACCAGCTCGCCCGGCTGGATGTCCCGGATGAAACGTGCTCCGATACTGCTGAACGCACAACTCTCGGAAGCCAGGATATAGGCATCCGCCAGTTTACCAAGGCACATCGGCCGGACCCCGTAAGGATCCCGTAATCCGATCAATGCGTCCTTCGACATGATTACTAACGAATAGGAACCCTTGAGGCTCTGGGCCGCTTTCAAAATCGCATCGGCCAGATTCTCCCGGCTGTGCCGGGCGACAAGGTTCATGATCACTTCAGTGTCGGTAGAGGTTTGAAAGACCGAGCCGCCGTTTTCCAACTCTTTCCGGAGATCCTCGGTATTCACCAGGTTGCCGTTATGGGCTACCGCCAGCATTCCTTTGGAACAGCGGGCCAGTAACGGTTGGGCGTTGGCCAGCAAACTGGAACCCGTTGTGGAGTAGCGGACATGGCCGATGCCGATCCGTCCTCTCAGCCCGTCCAAAATATCCCGGTTAAAAACATTGGATACCAAACCCATATTCTTGTGGACCGATACGTGAGTCCCGTCGGAGACGACCATCCCCGCGCTTTCTTGTCCGCGATGTTGTAAGGCGTACAGACCGAGATAGGTCAAAGCTGCGGCATTACAGTCTTCATCATTGCTATAAACCCCAAAGATGCCGCAAGCTTCTTCCGGTTGTTCATCCCATAAAAAATCGTCAGCCTGCTCTATCGGTTGGGCCAAGTCTTCCAACTCCTTAGAATTTTATATAAGAAGAAATAAATTTCTTCAGTACGATTTGCATCCTAAGGCCGAATGCAAATAAAATTAAATTGGAATTTATTTTATCCTAGCTACTCAAATCATCAAACGTTTTTCCCAAAGATCACAAAGATATTCGGTTTTTCGTTCGGCCCATCCCCGATATTGTTCGGGGTGTTCTAAAACGCCGCGTTGTTTCGGGGTTAGCCGTTCCCAATAAGGGAATAGTTCTTCTTGCGTCACCAGCAATTCGCGCAATGTTTTTCCGGTCTGTTGCGATTTCAGGGTCAACTTGCGAACCGCTTCATGCGCATCCGGGTGGCCGAGGGATGCCAATAAGATATAAAGCGGCTCGGCGATTACCATCTCCTTGGTCATTTCGAAATTCCGCTTCATTCGGGACTCATCGACCACTAATTTTTTCATGACCCGCGTCAACCGATCCACCGCCGCCACAAAGCCGACGACAATTTCCGGCACGAACCGGCCGGAAGCGGAATTGGTCAAGTCCCGCTGGTGTTCAGAGATCTGATCCGCATATAAGGTGACCATGCGCGGCATAAACTCTTTCCACATGCTTTTCACATGCTCGAAATTCCAGGGATTCCGCTTGTGGGGCATGGTCGAGGAACCGACCTGAGTGGCTTCGAAAACCTCTCCGACCTCACCGATCTCGGTGCGCTGCAGATTCCGGATGTCATCCGCCAGGTTGGCCAGGACGCCGAAAGCCGAGAGGATCGCATGGATATAATCGGTCAAATATTCAGGTTCGACGATCTGATTGGAGTAGATGGCCGGTTGCAGGCCTAATTCCCAAAGAACCTCGGTCTCGAACTCCATCGGATCATCGAAAAACAACGAACTGGCATTATATGCTCCGACCGCGCCGGAAATCTTCCCCCGCAAATTATCAGCGGTCTGCTTGACACATTCGATCCGGGAGCCCAATCGGCTGACATACTCCGCCATGGCAAAGCCGAACGTGATGGGTACAGCATGCTGGCCATGGGTCCGCCCTACTTGCAGAGTCCCTTTTTCACGGCGGGCGATCGCGATGAGCAACGCTTCCAACTCCAGCATCTTGGGGAGAACCACTTTCTCGGTGGCCTCTTTGAACCGTAATGCCGTGGCGGAGTCCATGATATCCACCGAAGTGGTCGTGAAATGAACGTAGGGTCTGGCTGCTTCGCTCACCCGATGCTGAATGCAATTGACCAAAGCCCGGATGTTATGCTTGGTCTTCTCTTCTTCCAGGTATACTTCCTCCGGTTCAACTTCATTGCACGCCTGGGACACCTCGGCGGCGATCGCCTGGCTACAAAGGCCTCGTTTGGCTAGAACTCTGACCAGCGCCGCCTCCACTTTCAGTTCGTACCGAATGTAAGCATTTTCGGAAAAATACTCTGCCAATTGATTGAAGAGCGGCTCATTTGAGGCATAATAGCGGTGATCCAGCGGGCTAAGGTTCAAGAAAATATCGCGTTCCAATCGATAACCCCCTAAAAAAAATAAATGGGCGGATAGGTACCCTTGAAACCTATCCGCCCGGGTTTTTATCCCTCTACGGTGTAACACCCGCAGGTGCCTGCACCACTTGGACCAGTCTCCGGCTCACCGGACGGAACCCTAGGTGCACTTCCATCATATGAAATTAACTGCTTAAATCATAACAAAACCGGGGCCGGTTGTCAATCAAACGGCTTCGTTTTTTAACTTGGTGTTCAAAAGTTCAAGCTTAACCACTAACAATTTTCTCATCGGAACGGATTCAAAAACAATTTCGGCACCTCCGAACGGTTTCGCTTGAGTAATTCCGGAGAAAAGCGAAGATCTCAGCGCCCGCCGGCAAGCCGCTTCCCGAGTTGCTGCGCTTCCTGCAAGCGCCCGGGTTGGTCCGTCACCTCGCCGACCCGGGTAACGCCGGGTACAAGTACCGTTCCGGCGATGGGCATTTCCAAAAAAGCCAGGCTCAGCTCAAAGAAGGTCAGCAGCGGCGCCGCGGTTTGCTCCGCCGTTTCTTCGAAGGGGACGACGATCCCCGCCGGTTTGCCCCTCACCATGCCCCGATGGTCCGGACAGTTAAAATAGACAAAGCGATCAATAAAACCTTTCATTAATGCGGTAGGGCCATACCAATAGACCGGCGTGCCGAAGACGACGGCGTCACTAGCGCCGATCCTGGCGTAGAGTCTGCTCATATCATCCTGCTTCACGCAGCGGTCGCTCCTCCAGCAGGCATGACAGCCATCGCACTCTTTGATATGCAGATCGTTCAGAAAAATCAGCTCGGTTACGCCGCCGCCATCCCGGGCTCCCTGTAAAACCGCATCCACCAGCCGGTGAGTGTTGCCATTCCGCCGGGGACTGCCGACGATTCCCAGGATCCGATTCATGGTTTCTCCTCCGAATTTTTCCGAACGTGTTGATGATCCTGAATGTGCCGGGTGCAATACTCATACTCGCCGTCGCAGAGTTTGCAGTAGGAAAAATCCATCTTGGGGTGAGTCTTATCCGTGATGCCGCAGGCCGCGCAGCGATGAAAGACCGGCGTATCACCCAGTTGTTCGAAGAAACGCTTGCGGTTTTGGTGGACCTGACGGTTAAGCTTTCCGGTGGCTATCAAGTCGGCGCCGAAAAAGACAAAATAGTTGACCACCGAAGCCACGGCCGCGGCTTTGCTCCCCCAGGAACCCGTCAGCACGGTCCAGGCCAAAACTGCCCAATTGAGCCAGGCCAAATATTTAATCTTGACCGGAAGGACGAAGAACAGCATGATCTGGTAATTCGGAAAAAGATAGGCGAAGGCTAGAAAGAGCGACAGATTCAAATACACGCCGGTGGCTCCGCCGAAAAGGAAGGCGACGACGATCGTGGCCAGCATTCCGATGAGGTAATAGAGGTTAAACCGGAAACTGCCCCATTCATGCTCCAAATTGACACCCACCAGGTAATAGAAGTACAAGGTGAAGATGATCCATAGCGGCGAGACCATCGGGGGAATAAAGATAAAACTGATCAAACGCCAGACCTGGCCCCGCAGGATGAGGGCGGGATCCAGTTCCAGCAAACGAATCACCGAACCGGTCCGGTCAAAAAACATCAAGCCGTAAAATACCGCGTTCAAAACAATGACGTAATACATCAGATTGCGGATGGCATAACGGCCAAGGCGGCGTTCGATCGTATTCAACCAATTCATATTGTGGCGTCCTCCCGTGATGATGCTTTATTTTTCCCATTTTTCATCGAAACTGCTGCCGAAAAGGTTCTTTTCGGCTTGCCGTCCGGCCGGAGCGGGGTAGCCCGGCGGCATCAGAAACCGCGGCCATATTCGGCGGTGATTTTCCGGGTCAGGCCGGCCTTTCTCAAAAAGGACTCATTCAATCACTCGACAGCGCTATCCGGAATTCAGCCTCGGAGCGTACGAGGCTCTCAACAATGAATTCGCAGAATTTTCAGAAATCCCTTTTTTCTTACGACGCTTGGATATGATTCGGCCAAAGCGGTTCTTGAATGGCGTAAGCTCCGGGGTACTCGGAAATAAAACCAAACCAACGAAAATTCCTTCCGTTGGTCTGGTTTTATATGGCATATTTAATAATTGTTAATTGTTTTTAAATTTTTTATCTCACAAAAGTAATTTGTAAGAGTTCGTTTTTATGGAGAATGAGAATTTCAATTTGCGAGAACTCAAAAGGCATTTGCCGTCATGTTTGATGTCGGAGCATCAACCATGGAAGGTTTTCTCCTTCAACTTTTACCTCAATGACTGCCCCGTCGTTTTTCAGGGCCTGAAAGCTCTCCTGAAAATCCGGCGCCGGCCAGCGGAGGATGGAACGGAGTTTTCTTTCCGAAACCGCGTAACAGTTTCGGATGGTCTGGCGCAGGATGTTCGAACGCGCCTCGGCCGCCATCGGCAGTCCCGTCAGAATCTCGGGCGGCGCCTGCCGTTCCACCAGGTCCCAGGTATGGAGGGTCCATCCCTCCAGCGAACCGCCGGCGACCGTGAGGAAAAACCGGGATTGCAGATGTTCCAGGGCCGCGGTGAAACGGTGCCGCTTCCCGTCGAAAAGCGGTTTAGCCATGGCCCATAATTCCCTGGAATCCACCGGGCCGGATTCGGCGACGAGCCGGTAGAGATCCCGCTCATTCCGGTCCAGGCGGCCGTTCTCATATTCGTAATCGGGATCGCCATCGGGACCGTACACTTTTAAAAACGACGGATACAGCCGCCAATCGATGAAGGTGCCGCGGCCATGGATCAATTTCGTATAGGCGCACCGTTTTTGCTGAGGCAAAGTTTCTTTCCAAGCCCAGGCCCGGTCGGTAATGGCAAAACCGTCCCAAGCTTCCGCTTCATCGGCTTCCGAAAGGCTGGGCAGAGGGATCCCTGCGATCGGCATCAAAAGGACAAAACCCCGCTCCCGAATGAAACGGCAGGCTTCCGCATCGTCGTGGATGCCCCGACCACTATGTAATCGGTTGAGCTCGGCGCGGGCCGCTCGCAACTGGGAAAGCGTCAAAAATCGCTCGGACATCTGCTTTCTCCTTCGGGTATGGATACTTTCTCTGATAATCTTTCGCAATTTTTTAAAAACTTCCTCCCGCGATCGGCGATTTTACGATCGTTTCAGTCCGATAAAAAAATTAAAACGTTATCAAGTTCGCTCCGCTCACTCACGAAGGGATTGAAGGATAAGCCATGGCTCGCCTGGCAGATACGTGACCGGGTTGAGGAGCTGAAAGAGAACGTTTTGGGAGTCCCGGATCACTTTCGGTGACTAAAAGAGCTCATTCAGTCGTCGGGCAAGCTCTTTTTGTGGATAAGAGAGCTTGCTCAGTCGTTCAGCGAGCTCTTTTTGTGGATGAGTGAGCTGGTTTTGTGAATGAGCAAGCTGGTTTTGTGAATAAGTGAGCTCGCTCAGTCACTCGGCAAGCTCTTTTTGTGGATAAGCGAGCTGGTTTTGTGAATGAGCAAGCTGGTTTTGTGAATAAGCCCCCCACCCCAACAAAGTTGGGACAAGCGAAGCGATGAAAATGAAAGAATTGCGTTAAAGGAAGTAATCGGTGAAAGAAG
>NZ_SLUN01000065.1 GCF_004340685.1 Hydrogenispora ethanolica
TGCGATGGAAGAAGGACTGCGGTTCGCCATTCGTGAAGGCGGACGGACCGTGGGCGCCGGCGTCGTTACCAAGATTATTGAGTAATCGAAGTGTTACGAAAAAGGGCTGGCGAAAACCAGCCCTTTTTGTTTTGAGAAATGACTCTTGACACCTCTTTATAATTGTGGTAAATTTTTATAGTGATTGATTGATCCGGAGGATCTTATTTTTTTCGCCTTTTTTGCGGAAGGTATTGGATGTACCGCATTATCTAGGAGGTAGCAACCATGCGCGAAGGTATTACTCTGGCTTGTTCCGAATGTAAAAATCGGAACTACCGTACTATCAAGAATAAGAAGAACAACCCCGAACGTCTCGAATTGAAGAAATACTGCAAGTTCTGCCGGAAAGAGACAAGCCATAAAGAGACCAGATAACCAATAGAGGGGTGAGGAGCGTGCAACAGCCCGTAAAAAAAGAAGCCCGGTTTGAAGGAGTCCAACGGTTTTTTCGAAACGTTTCCGCTGAACTTAAAAAGGTGAACTGGCCCAGCCGCAAGGAATTGACCACCTATACCATTGTGGTCATTGCCACGGTGTTGGTTGTTTCGGTTATCATCACGACTTGGGACTGGTTGTTGACCGTGATCTTTAAAGTCTTCGGATTCTACCGGTAGTAGCGAGGAGAAATCGGATGGAAAAGAATTGGTATGTCATTCATACCTATTCCGGATATGAAAACAAAGTAAAAGCGAATTTAGAACGGCGTGTCGAATCGATGGGGATGGAAGACAAGATCTTCCGCATTTTGGTTCCCACCGAGGAAGAGCTGGAGATTCGCGACGGGAAACGCAAAATTACCAAGAAAAAGATTTATCCCGGCTATGTCATTGTGGAAATGATCTTAACGGATGATTCTTGGTATGTTGTTCGCAATACCCCGGGAGTTACCGGCTTTGTGGGCTCCGGTTCCAAGCCGATTCCGCTCCAAGAGAAGGAGACCAAACTAATCCTGCACCAGATGGGGATCGATGAACCGCGGACCAAGATTGATTTCGAGGTTGGCGAGATTATCAAAGTGATCCGGGGACCGTTTGAGAATTTTTCCGGCTTGATCGAAGAGATTAACCCGGAAAAAGGGAAGATCAAAGTGAAGGTTTCGATGTTCGGCCGGGAAACCCCGGTGGAACTGGATTATCATCAGGTTGAAAAGCTTTAGGATTTCCGGTGTTTTAAAGTGGGAGGGTTTAACCCGTTATAACCACATCAAATTGAAGGAGGTGAAGGGCAATGGCTAAAAAAATTACGGCTTTCGTAAAACTGCAAGTTCCGGCTGGTAAAGCAAATCCTGCGCCACCGGTAGGCCCTGCCCTAGGTCAACACGGCGTCAACATTATGGAGTTTTGTAAGACGTTCAACGAACGCACGTCGAATCAGGCTGGAATGATCATTCCGGTTGTGATCACCGTGTATGAGGATCGTTCGTTTACATTTATCTGCAAAACACCCCCCGTGCCTGTTTTGATTAAAAAAGCCATTAATGTGGAGAAAGGTTCCGGAACTCCGAATAAGGATAAAGTCGGTAAGATCAGCCGGGCGAAAGTCCGCGAGATCGCCGAGCTGAAGATGCCGGACCTGAATGCCGCCAGCGTAGAGGCAGCCATGAGCATGGTCGCCGGTACGGCGCGCAGCATGGGGATTGTGGTAGAAGATTAGTCGCTTCAAACCGTGGGAGGAAGTAATTCCGTTATGACCACAAAGGAGGAAATGATATGCCGAAACATGGAAAACGCTATCAGGAATCCGCGAAATTGGTTGACGGCGTTAAGCTGTATGACCCGGCGGAAGCCTTGAATATTATTAAATCGATGCCAGTAGGTAAATTCGATGAGACGGTCGAGATTTCGATCCGTTTGGGCGTAGACCCGCGTCATGCCGATCAACAGATCCGTGGCGCCGTGGTGCTGCCTTTTGGTACCGGACGTACGGTGAAAGTGGCCGTCTTCGCCAAAGGCGAAAAAGCCAAAGAAGCCGAAGAGGCGGGCGCTGAGAAGGTTGGCGCCGAAGACCTGATTGAAGAGATTCAAAAAGGTTGGATGGACTTTGATGTGGCCGTGGCGACTCCGGATATGATGGGCGCTGTCGGTAAACTGGGTAAGATTTTGGGGCCGAAAGGCTTGATGCCGAACCCCAAGACCGGCACCGTTACTTTTGACGTTGCGAAAGCCGTAAAAGAGATCAAAGCCGGTAAGGTCGAATACCGGGTCGATAAGACCGGTATCGTGCATGTGCCCATTGGGAAGGTTTCTTTTGAAGCGGAAAAGTTGTTGCGTAACTTCCGGACGCTGATGGATGTGATCGTCAAAGCCAAACCGGCCAGCGCCAAGGGGACCTATATCAAGAGCGTGGTGCTTTCGGCTACGATGAGTCCCGGCGTCAAAGTTTCCCCGCAATCGGCCCAGTCGGCTGCGAGCGCCGAGCATTAAAATACGGAAGATTGTACTTCAACTGAATATTTGAATTCGCGCCATAGACAGTAGGCATCGGTAATTGAGCCGATTTAATGGGGAAACCCGCCTACCGAGGCTGGAATGGTTTTCACAGGGTGATAACAGACCTCCAGTTTAGCTATGGGGGTCTTTATTTTTTGTTTCCAAAGGTGATTACTTTTTAAAGGAGGTGTAAACATGGCAAGACCGGAAAAGGAAGCGGCGGTAAGTGAAATTCAAGAAAAACTGCAGAAATCCAAAGCAGTAGTACTCGCCGACTATCGGGGGCTGAATGTTCAGGAAGTTACCGAGCTCCGGAAGAAACTACGGGAAGCCGGCGTCGAGTATAAAGTCGCTAAGAACACTCTGACCAGCCGGGCGGCGAAGTCGGTTTCCATCGAAGGGCTCGATTCCTATCTGAGTGGCCCGACGGCTTTGGCATTCGGATATAACGACCCGGTTACACCGGCGAAAATACTCTCGAATTTTGCCAAAGATCACAAACACTTGGAGCTGAAAGGCGGTATTCTCGAGGGAAAGGTCATTGACTTTAACGCCGTCAAAGCGTTGGCTGATCTGCCTTCCCGCGAGGCATTGCTGGGTCAAGTGGCTGGTTTGATGCAGGCTCCGCTCCGTGGCATGGCTACGGTGCTTTCAGGGCCCATCCGCAATTTGGTTTATGCAGTTGAGGCGATTCGCAAGCAGAAAGCCGGAGAAGAATGATTATTAAAGGAGGATTCTATCGATGAGTAAAGTAAGTGAAGTTTTAGAGATCGTCAAAGGTTTATCCGTTCTGGAATTAAACGAATTAGTCAAAGCTTTTGAAGAGGAATTCGGCGTATCCGCCGCCGCTCCGGTTGCAGTCGCTGCTGCTCCGGCTGCCGCTGCTCCGGTCGCTGAAGAGAAAACCGAGTTTGACGTCCTGCTGGTGAGCGGCGGCGCCCAAAAGATCCAAGTGATCAAAGTGGTCCGCGAAGTAACCGGCCTCGGCCTGAAAGAAGCCAAAGATCTGGTTGACGGCGCTCCGAAGAAAGTCAAAGAAGGCATTTCCAAGGCTGACGCCGAGGAACTCAAGAAGAAACTCGAAGATGCCGGCGCTACCGTTGAACTGAAATAATCGGGTGTTGAAAAAGGGCTGGTTAATTTTCCGGCCCTTTTTTTATTTTTTCCTTGACAGGAAATTCTTACTGTGATATTATAATAATCTGCGAAGTTTGGCAATGGTTTCAAAAAAACTTTTTTAAACAGGTATAATCGCGGCTATAATATTAAAAATAAGTGAATGCGGGCTGAGGTTGCTGAAAAGTAGTTTGACGAATATTCCTTGAACAAAGATAGTGGCGAGGATAACTATTGTTACCTTGCTTTTGTCTGTTTTCGTAGGTACTCAGGCCCGGTTATTACTATTCTGAAGAGGTGAGTGGCTTGCAGGAAGCTGTCCAAAAACATCGTAACAGAGTGAGCTTCGCCAAGATCGAAGAAATCCTGGATATGCCGAACTTAATTGAAGTTCAGCAGAAATCGTATCAGTGGTTTTTAGATGAAGGCTTGCGTGAAATGTTCCGAGACATCTCGCCGATTCAGGATTTTACCGGCAATTTGGTCTTGGAGTTTATCGATTATGCGCTGGGCGATCCGAAATATCCGGTCGAAGAATGCAAGGACCGCGATGTTACATATGCTGCGCCGCTGCGGGTGCGGGCCCGGCTAATCAATAAAGAGACCGGCGAAGTGAAGGAACAAGAGGTCTTCATGGGCGATTTCCCGTTGATGACCGAGAAAGGAACCTTCATTATTAATGGCGCCGAGCGGGTTATCGTTAGCCAGCTGGTCCGTTCGCCGGGCGTCTATTTCGGAAGAACTCAGGATACCACCGGAAAATACCTATACTCCTCCAGCATCATTCCCAACCGTGGCGCCTGGTTGGAGTATGAATTCGATTCCAATGACGTGTTATATGTGCGGATCGATCGGACCCGGAAACTTCCGGTGACCATATTATTGAAGTCTTTGGGATTGGGCAACAACTATCAGCTCAATGATCTCTTCGAAGGCCACGAAGTTATCAAAAACACCCTGGAACGGGATAACACCCAAAACGAAGAAGAAGCTCTGGTTGAGATCTATAAACGGTTGCGTCCGGGTGAACCGCCGACGGTCGATAGCGCGCGTAGCCTTTTTGAGACGTTGTTTTTTGATCCGAAACGCTACGATCTGGCCTCGGTGGGACGTTATAAGATCAATAAGAAACTGGGCTTGAACTTCCCCGCCAAATCGACCAAACCGTATGTGGATGCCGAGGGAAACGAGGTTCCGGGCCAGGAAGCCGTAAAGACCTTAATGAAGGAAGATGTCATTGAGGTTGTAAAATACTTACTGAATTTGTTTGGCGGGGTCGGCGAGATCGATGACATCGACCACCTCGGCAACCGTCGTCTGAAATCTGTCGGCGAGTTGCTGCAGAATCAGTTCCGGATCGGTCTTTCCCGGATGGAACGGGTGGTCCGGGAACGGATGACCATTCAGGATGTCGAGGTGATCACGCCGCAAGCGTTGATCAATATTCGTCCGGTGGTGGCGGCGATTAAGGAATTCTTCGGTTCCAGCCAGCTGTCCCAATTTATGGACCAGACAAACCCTTTGGCGGAACTGACGCATAAACGGCGACTCTCGGCATTGGGGCCGGGCGGTCTGTCGCGGGAGCGGGCCGGCATGGAAGTCCGGGACGTACACCATTCCCACTATGGGAGGATGTGTCCGGTGGAGACGCCGGAAGGTCCGAACATCGGGCTGATCGGATCGCTGACTACCTTCGCCCGGATTAATGAATACGGTTTTATCGAAACTCCCTACCGGAAGGTAACCAATGGAATGGTTACGGATGAGATCGTTTATCTCACCGCCGATGAGGAAGATCACTATATTGTGGCGCAAGCCAACGAACCTTTTGATCCGGTAACCAGAAAGTTCATTCATACCCGGGTTTCCATCCGGCACCGCGAAGATATCCGCGAAGTTTCGAGCGATCAGGTTCACTTGATGGATGTATCGCCGAAACAGCTGGTGAGTATCGCGACCGCGTTGATTCCGTTTCTGGAGAATGACGACGCCAACCGGGCTCTGATGGGTTCGAACATGCAACGCCAGGCTGTTCCGCTCTTGCGGACACAAGCGCCGTACGTTGGAACCGGTATGGAATATAAGGCGGCAGTGGATTCGGGAGTCGTAATTACGGCTAAAAAAGGCGGCGTCATCAAAAAGGTTACCGGCGATTTTATTCAGATTAAGACCGATAACGGAATCGATAGTTATCGCGTTTTGAAATTCAAACGTTCCAACCAGGGAACTTGTGTGAACCAAAAGCCGATCGTCCGGGAAGGGCAGATCGTCGAGACCGGCGAGGTCATCGCCGACGGACCGTCCACCGACAATGGCGAATTGGCGCTCGGCAAAAATGTGTTGGTCGCTTTCATGCCGTGGGAAGGTTACAATTACGAGGACGCCATTTTGCTCAGCGAAAAGCTGGTGGTCGACGACACCTTCACCTCCGTTCATATCGAGGAGTATGAAGCGGAGGCCCGGGATACCAAACTGGGCGCCGAGGAGATTACCCGGGATATTCCCAATGTCGGGGAAGGCGCCTTGGATGATCTTGATGAGCAAGGCATCATCCGCATTGGCGCGGAAGTGCGACCCGGGGATATTCTGGTCGGTAAGGTAACGCCCAAGGGCGAAACCGAGCTCACCGCCGAGGAACGTTTATTACGGGCTATTTTTGGTGAAAAGGCCCGGGAAGTTCGGGATACCTCATTGCGCGTGCCTCACGGCGAGTCGGGGCGGATCGTCGATGTCAAGGTCTTCTCGCGTGAAAACGGCGACGAACTGGCTCCAGGGGTCAATCGACTGGTTCGCGTATATATCGCCCAGAAACGGAAGATCTCCGTGGGCGACAAGATGGCGGGCCGGCATGGCAATAAGGGTGTTATCGCGAAAATTCTGCCAATTGAAGATATGCCTTTCCTGCCGGATGGAACGCCGGTAGAGATTGTGTTGAATCCGTTGGGCGTTCCCTCCCGGATGAACTTGGGCCAGGTGCTCGAGACCCATCTGGGCTGGGCTGCCAAAGCACTGGGTATTCATGTGGCGACTCCGGTTTTCGGCGGCGCGACTGAAAAAGATATTTTGGAAATGTTCGAGAAGGCGGGTCTTCCCAAAACCGGGAAAACCACGCTGTATGATGGTCGGACTGGCGAAGCTTTTGACCGCCCGGTCACGGTGGGTCAGGTTTACATGTTAAAACTGGCACACTTGGTGGACGATAAGATTCATGCCCGTTCCACCGGCCCGTACTCGTTGGTTACCCAGCAACCTTTGGGCGGTAAAGCGCAATTCGGCGGCCAACGTTTTGGAGAGATGGAGGTTTGGGCGCTTGAGGCATACGGAGCCGCTTATACCTTGCAAGAGCTGTTAACGGTCAAATCCGACGATGTCATCGGCCGGGTCAAGACCTACGAAGCCATTGTAAAGGGCGAAAACGTTCCGGAACCGGGCGTTCCCGAGTCGTTTAAAGTTCTTATCAAGGAATTGCAGAGCCTTTGTCTGGATGTGAAGATTTTGTCCGAGGAATCGGAGGAGATTCAGATCAAGGAAGAAGATGAAGATGTGAAAGAGATGGCCAAAGAGTTGGGGCTGGAATTTGATACCCCTCATGAGGCTGTCTTTGAAGAAGAGACTGAGGATACCGGGGAAGCGGATTCTTTCGATGAGGAAGAAGACCTTTTTGAAGATTCATTCGATGCGGAACTGCCGGAAGAAGCCTGATTTTTTCGGGGAACCGGACACCGATTGGAGGAGGGAAACCCTTGCTGGATGCCAATAATTTTGACGCTTTAAAAATCGGTTTGGCCTCACCAGAACAGATTCGAGCCTGGTCGAGCGGAGAAGTTAAAAAACCGGAAACCATCAATTACCGGACCCTGAAGCCGGAACGGGAAGGATTGTTCTGCGAGAAAATCTTCGGGCCGCAACGCGACTGGGAATGTCATTGCGGTAAATATAAACGGGTTCGTTACAAGGGGATCATCTGTGACCGTTGCGGCGTTGAAGTGACCCGTTCCAAAGTGCGCCGGGAACGGCTCGGCCATATTGAGCTGGCTGCGCCGGTCTCTCATATCTGGTATTTTAAAGGGATTCCCAGCCGGATGGGTTTGTTGTTGGATATGTCCCCCCGCCATCTGGAGAAGATCATCTATTTCGCTTCCTATGTAGTGGTGGATACGGGCAACACCCCGCTCATCAAGAAACAGTTGCTTTCGGAGAACGAGTATCGCGAAGCGCGGGAAAAGTACGGCCAGAGTTTTAAGGCTTTGATGGGCGCGGAAGCGATTAAAAAATTATTAGAAGAAGTCGACCTCGAAAAATTGGCCGTCGAACTGAAAAAAGAGGTCAAAGAAGTAAGCGGACAACGGCGGATTCGTGCCATTCGCCGCCTTGAGGTCGTGGAATCGTTCCGGAAATCGGTCAGCCGGCCCGACTGGATGGTCCTCGACGTCGTCCCGGTTATTCCTCCGGAGTTGCGGCCTATGGTTCAACTGGACGGCGGCCGTTTCGCCACTTCCGACTTGAATGACCTGTATCGGAGAGTCATTAACCGTAACAACCGGCTGAAGAGATTACTGGAGCTGGGAGCACCGGATATTATCGTACGGAATGAGAAGCGGATGCTTCAAGAAGCGGTCGACGCCCTAATCGATAACGGTCGCCGGGGCAGACCGGTGACCGGACCTGGAAATCGTCCCTTAAAATCCTTAAGCGATATGCTAAAAGGAAAACAGGGCCGTTTCCGTCAGAACTTATTGGGTAAACGGGTTGACTATTCGGGCCGTTCCGTTATTGTGGTAGGCCCAGAACTGAAATTGCATCAATGCGGTCTGCCGAAGGAGATGGCCCTTGAGTTATTCAAGCCTTTCGTGATGAAACGACTGGTCGACAAAGGGCTGGTTCATAATATTAAGAGCGCCAAACGAATGGTGGAACGGGTAAAAACCGAGGTCTGGGATGTGCTTGAAGAAGTGATTCACGAGCATCCGGTTCTCTTAAACCGTGCCCCGACCCTGCACCGCTTGGGAATTCAAGCATTTGAGCCGGTGCTGGTCGAAGGCCGGGCGATCAATATTCACCCGCTGGTTTGTACAGCCTATAACGCGGACTTCGACGGCGACCAAATGGCTGTCCACGTGCCTTTGTCCGCCGAAGCGCAAGCGGAAGCCCGTATTTTGATGTTGTCCGCTCATAACATCCTATCTCCGGCCAATGGCCGCCCGATTGCCACTCCGACTCAGGATATGGTTCTGGGTTGCTATTATTTGACTATTGCACGGGATGGCGTGCTGGGCGAGGGCCAGGCCTTTATCAACGCCACCGATGTAAATTATGCTTACGAGGTCGGAGCGATTTCGCTTCATGCCAAGATTAAGTTCCGTTTGAACGGTGAGTGGATTGATACGACGCCGGGCCGGGTCATCTTCAATGACCGGGTGAAGCTGGATCTGTTGCCGGATCCGGTGGCCAATTTCCAGCTCACCAATTGCATTATCGACCGGGGCAAGTTGGGCCAATTGGTCGGAAAGTGCGCCCGGAGCCATAGTGTGGCCAAGACAGCCGAGATTCTCGACCAGATCAAGCGGCTCGGATTCCGTTTTGCCACCCAATCCGGCACCACGATCGCCATTGACGACATTACGGTTCCCAAAGCCAAACAGGATATTTTGGCGGACGCCGAAAAGCAGGTCGAACAGGTTGAAGAGCAATTCCGGCGCGGCCTAATCACTGGCGATGAGCGGTATCAGCGCTTCATCGACATTTGGACCAAAGCCAAAGAGCAAGTGACCGATGCGATGAACCGCAATTTGGACCGGTTTAACTCGGTATACATGATGTCGATCTCCGGAGCCCGCGGTAATCCCGCTCAGTTAGCCCAGTTGGCCGCGATGCGCGGACTGATGACCGACCCTTCCGGTCGAATCATCGACTTGCCGATTCGCGCCAATTTCCGGGAAGGCCTTACCGTCTTGGAGTTCTTCATCTCGACTCACGGAGCCCGGAAAGGCTTGGCTGACACCGCGTTGCGGACCGCCGACTCTGGATACCTGACCCGTCGTCTGGTCGATGTTGCCCAAGATGTGATTGTTCGCGAGGATGATTGCGGCACCACCGAGGGGATCAAAGTAAGCGCCATCATTGAAGGCAATGAAGAGATTGAAAAATTACGGGAACGGATTAGCGGCCGGATATCGGTCGAAGATATCTATGATCCCAACACCAATGAATTGATCGTCGCCGCCAATTCGGAAATCGACGAAGAGATAGCCGAGAAGATCGATAAGGCCGGAATCAAAGAGGTCGTCATCCGTTCGGTATTGACCTGCCGGAGCCGTTTCGGAGTTTGTATCAA
This sequence comes from Hydrogenispora ethanolica, assembly GCF_004340685.1. Taxonomy (NCBI): domain Bacteria; kingdom Bacillati; phylum Bacillota; genus Hydrogenispora; species Hydrogenispora ethanolica. The sequence continues at coordinate 9,922 of NZ_SLUN01000065.1, forward strand.
ATGTTACGGACGAAATCTGGCAACCGGTAAGCTGGTTGATGTCGGAGAGGCGGTTGGTATTATCGCTGCACAATCCATCGGTGAGCCTGGAACGCAATTGACCATGCGTACCTTCCATACCGGTGGTGTCGCCGGAGATGACATCACTCAAGGTCTTCCCCGTGTCGAAGAGCTGTTTGAAGCCAGGAAACCTAAAGGGCAAGCGATCGTCAGTGAAATCGGCGGCACTTGCAAGATTAGCGAGGTCAAAGGAGTACGAAGGGTCAGTGTTATCTCGGATACCGGAGAGGAGAAAGTATACCAGGTCCCGTTCGGTTCCCGCCTGCGGGTTAAAGAAGGAACTCAGGTGGTTGCCGGCGATCTCTTGACCGAGGGCTCCGCCAATCCGCACGATATTCTCAAGGTCAAAGGGATCCAGGGAGTCCAGATGTATCTGGTTCAGGAAGTTCAAAACGTCTACCGCTCCCAGGGTGTCTGGATCAATGATAAGCATATTGAAGTGACTGTCCGCCAGATGTTGCGCAAACGTAAAGTTGAACATTCCGGCGATACGGATCTGTTGCCCGGCGGATTGGTCGATGTCTTTGAACTGGAGGATGAGAATCTCAAGGTCGAAGCAGAGGGTGGAGAACCGGCAATTGCCAGGCCGCTCCTGCTGGGAATCACCAAGGCGTCGCTGGCAACCGATAGCTTCCTGTCGGCCGCCTCGTTCCAAGAGACTACCCGGGTCCTCACCGAAGCTTCGATTAAAGGTAAAAAGGATCCGTTAATCGGCCTCAAGGAAAATGTCTGTATCGGTAAGTTGATTCCGGCCGGTACTGGAATGTCCCGTTATCGCAACGCCAAGATTAGCAGCGATTGACGATAAGAATTTCTTGACACCGTATATATTTGATGTTAAAATATAAAAGTGTCTGATTTGGGACTTATTTCATGCGCTTTTTTGGAGGCGATGATGGCTCATTCTGTCCAGGCCATTCGCGAAGCTAAAGAAAAAGTAATTGGTTTAAAGCAAACTTTGCGAGCGATTCAACAGAATAAGGTTAGCGCCGTATATATCGCAAATGACATTGAAGATTTTTTGGTGAAACGGATTACGGATTGCTGCCAGGAGAACAAAATTCCGTTAACCGCGGTTGATTTTGGTCAAAAAGAACTTGGACATTTGTGCCAGATTGAGGTTGGGGCGTCAGTTGTCGCTCTGATCAAATAATATAAGCAACACGGAAGGAGGTTATTGATTTGCCAACGATTAATCAGTTAGTCAGAAAAGGTCGCGAGGAAGTGTCAAAAAAGAGTACCGCTCCGGCTCTGGGTTGGGCTTACAACGTAAATAAAGAGCAAATGATCAAAACCGACGGTAGCCCGCAAAAAAGAGGGGTCTGTACTCGTGTTTCGACGGTTACTCCTAAAAAGCCGAATTCGGCATTGCGTAAAGTAGCGAGGGTGCGTCTGACGAACCGCATGGAAGTCACCGCTTATATCCCGGGCGAAGGTCACAATCTGCAGGAGCACTCGGTTGTACTAATCCGTGGTGGTCGTGTGAAGGATCTTCCTGGTGTGCGTTATCACATCATCCGGGGAACTTTGGACACTGCCGGTGTTCAAAATCGTAAGCAAGGTCGCTCCAAATACGGTGCTAAAAAACCGAAAGCTACTGCTACGAAGAAGAAGTAAAGGAACGGGGGTATTCGTGTGCCGCGTCGTGGATTTATTACTAAAAAAGAACTGGCTGCTGACCCGATTTTTGGTAGCAAGCAAGTGAGTGAAATGATCAGCCGGTTGATGCTTCAAGGCAAAAAGAGCCTTGCTGAACGGATTTTTTATAACGCCATGAATATCGTTGGCGAAAAATCCGGCAAAGAATCGATCGAAGTTTTTCAAACCGCGCTAAAAAATGTCATGCCGGTTTTGGAAGTGAAACCGCGCCGGGTTGGTGGTGCTACCTATCAGGTTCCGGTGGAAGTGCGGCCGGAGCGCCGGCAATCGTTGGCGATTCGTTGGATGGTTACCAATGCCCGAAATCGCGGCGATTTAAAGACGATGGAAGAGAAGTTGGCTGCGGAGATTCTTGACGCCTCTCAAGGTGTGGGTGCTTCGATTAAGAAAAAAGAAGATACTCATAAGATGGCGGAAGCCAATAGGGCTTTTGCGCATTATCGTTGGTAACGGGTTGCCGTTGAAAAAACACAGCCCCGAGCTTTTAAGGTTTTTGGAGGGGAAAAATTGTCTAAGAAATTTGATCTGCATTACGTTCGGAATATTGGAATTATGGCTCATATTGACGCTGGTAAAACAACCACGACCGAACGTATCTTATTTTACACGGGAAAACTCCATCGCATGGGCGAAGTGCATGATGGCTCGGCTACGATGGACTGGATGGTTCAGGAGCAAGAGCGCGGAATCACGATTACTTCCGCTGCTACCACTTGTGAATGGCTGAATCATCAAATTAATATTATTGACACACCCGGGCACGTGGATTTTACAGTAGAAGTTGAACGTTCGTTGCGCGTTTTGGATGGCGCTGTTGCTGTATTCTGCTCGGTTGGCGGCGTTGAGCCCCAATCGGAAACCGTCTGGCGCCAAGCGGATAAGTATGGCGTGCCTCGGATCGCTTTCATTAATAAGATGGATCGTATCGGTGCGGATTTCTTCCGTGGCGTTGATATGATCAAAAACCGATTGGGAGCTCATCCGGTTCCACTTCAGGTTCCTATCGGCTCGGAAGAGCGTTTCAGTGGCGTGGTCGATCTGATTACCGAGAAAGCGATTATCTATACTGATGACTTGGGGACGAAAAGTCAAGAGACGGCAATCCCGGAGGATTTGGTCGATATAGTGGCTGAATATCGTACTCAGATGCTTGAGTCCTTGGCGGAATTCGATGAGGAATTGATGCTCAAGTATTTGGAGGGCCAAGAGATTTCGGAATCCGAAATTAAAGCCGCCGTCCGCAAAGGAACCTTAACTGCGAAGATTACGCCGGTCATCTGCGGTTCCGCTTTTAAAAACAAGGGTGTACAGATGCTTTTGGATGCGGTAGTGGATTATCTGCCGTCGCCGTTGGATCTGCCGCCAGTATCGGGAACCAGTCCTGATGACGGTGAATCTCTCGTCCGTCAAGCTTCCGACAATGAGCCGTTCTCGGCCTTGGCTTTTAAAATCATGGCTGATCCTTATGTCGGTAAACTGGCGTTCTTTCGGGTGTATTCCGGCGTCTTAACCTCGGGTTCTTATGTTTTAAATTCAACCAAAAACAAACGGGAACGGGTTGGCCGAATCTTACGGATGCACGCCAATCATCGCGAAGATGTGGAAATGGTTCGCACTGGTGATATTGCGGCGGTAGTCGGCTTAAAAGATACCACCACCGGAGATACCCTGTGTGATGAGAAAAATTCGATTATCCTGGAGTCGATGGAGTTTCCGGACCCGGTAATCGATATCGCCATTGAGCCCAAGACCAAGGCCGACCAAGACAAATTGGGTTTGTCCCTCGCGAGATTGGCCGAGGAAGATCCGACTTTCCGGGTTCATACCGATCAGGAAACGGGTCAAACCATCATTTCGGGTATGGGCGAGCTCCACTTGGAGATCATTGTCGACCGTCTGCTGCGCGAATTTAAGGTTGAAGCGAATGTTGGCAAGCCCCAGGTAGCGTACAGGGAAACGATCCGCAAGTCTGTAAAGTCCGAAGGCAAGTTCGTTCGCCAGTCGGGCGGACGTGGACAATACGGTCATGTCTGGCTCGAACTCGAACCGCTTGAACCCGGTACCGGCTTTGTGTTTGAAAACAAAATCGTCGGTGGCGTGGTACCTCGCGAATATGTTCCGCCGATCGAGGCTGGGATTAAGGAAGCGATGACTACGGGTGTCCTGGCCGGTTATCCCATGGTGGACATCAAGGCCACATTATATGATGGTTCTTATCACGAGGTTGACTCTTCCGAAATGGCTTTCCGCGTCGCGGCTTCGATGTCCTTTAAAGACGGGGCCAAAAAAGCGAATCCGGTTATTCTGGAACCCATTATGCGGGTGGAGATTACGACTCCTGAAGAATATATGGGTGACATCATGGGCGACTTCAATTCCCGGCGTGGCCGGATTGAAGGAATGGAAGCCCGGGCCGGCGCTCAAATCATTAGAGGGCACGTTCCGCTCTCGGAAATGTTCGGCTATGCAACGGTAATCCGTTCGATTTCCCAAGGCCGGGCGACTTATTCCATGCATTTCTCGCATTATGATGAAGTTCCCAAAAATATTGCGGAAACCATCATTCAAAAAGTTTGACAATAGTGATAATTCCCATGAAGGGTGTTAAAATACCTTTGTTATTTAAAGGAGGAACTTGAATGGCAAAGCAGAAGTATGAACGGACCAAACCGCACGTAAATATCGGAACGATTGGTCACGTTG
>NZ_SLUN01000066.1 GCF_004340685.1 Hydrogenispora ethanolica
ATCACTCCAACTTGCTTCAAAACGCTCCATTGAACATTTTGAACCTTCTTGGAGTAAATTGTACCTTCCCAAACATCCCCTTTCAAGGTGAGCGGGGGCTTGACGGTTACCTTAATTCTTTATCCGCTCAACAAATCAAAAAATTTTTCGTCCCAATTCATCAGGTATCCCGGTCTTTCTATAAAAATAGCTATTAATCACATCCCGCCATTCCTTCGCGTGTTCCAACTGTTCATCCAGTCTTGCGAGAACCCTGGCAAAACGCTCATCCCCAATCAAATTTTGCAGCTGAAGCCATTTCTCTTTGAGCTCGGTCACCTTTTCCACCCCGTCAAAATGAGTATTATAGATATGCTGAATGACGGTTTCACCTGACTTCAACCGCTGGAAATACGGCACATGGTGAAAAAACAGCAATAATTCCTCCGGGCAGCTAGCGGAGGATTCATACATCAGCGCATTTTTTGCCTGATATTGCCCGGCAAAGCCGGTCCCCGATTTCACAGTGCGGTCAATCCCAATCCCCTTACTATCAGCGCGATGATAGGTACCCCAGCGGGAGTATTCATAGCCATCCACATTCGGCCCATAATGATAGTTCGGATTCACCATCCAGCCAATCCCCAACGGCGCCGTATAGCTTTCATAGATTTGCCAGGAAGTGTGCAACATGGAAGAGATGGCATCGATTACGGTTTGATCATTACTGAAGCTCATCCGGATCCATTCTTCAGCGAGTTCAGCCGCAGTCAAATCCGGGTTCCAGGCTAAACGGCCGAATCCGTAAAGATTGGCCTGGGCGAGATCATGCCCGGTCCAGTTGGGATCGTCCCCGATATTCGCCACACCGGCAAAACCGGCATTTTTTCTTTGAAACAAACCACCGGAAACAATCTTTTTTACGGTTGACCCCTCTCCCCTCGCATACGTATCGAAGTCCAATATTTCCTTCCATTGGGGGACAAGGTAGCATAAATGCCGTTGTTGCCCGGTATACTCCTGGGTAATTTGCAATTCGATCATCTGATTGGTCCGCTCCATTCCCCCAAATAGCGGAGATACCGGTTCCCGCACCTGGAAATCCATAGGCCCGTTCTTAATCTGCAGGATCACATTCTCCTGGAAAAGGTCGTCCAAGGGTTGAAAATTGTCATAAGCCGCTTTCGCTCTGTCAGTAGTCTGATCACGCCAGTCCTGAGTGCAATTGTAAACAAAACACCGCCATATCAGTAAGCCGCCGAACGGTTTTAAAACCTCGGCTAACATATTGGCGCCTTCGGCATGGTTCCGGTGATAAGTAAAAGGGCCGGGGCGGTGTTCGGAATCGGCCTTAACCAGAAAACCGCCAAAATCGGGAATCCGCCGGTAAATCTCTTGGACCTGCTTCCGCCACCACTCCTTGACCTCGCCATCCAGGGGATCGGCGGTCGCGAAATCACCCAATTCGATAGGAGCGGCAAAGTTGATGCTGAGAAACACTTTCATCCCATAATTGCGAAATATACCGGCCATTTTGACGACCATACTCAGCCTGCCACGGATTAACCCTGTTTCTTCCCGATGCACGTTAACGTTATTGATGACCACGGCGTTTATCCCTAACGATGCCAGCAGCCTGGCATAATCCCGGATCCTATGCCCGGTATCCCTTAAATGGTTTTGCTCGTAAAAGATAGACTTTCCGGCATAACCTCTTTCGACGGTGCCGTCCAGATTATCCCAGTGATCGATCATCCGCAGCGGATTCACCGGCGCCTCATGAATATTAAGATTCCCAATCTCCCGTTGCATCTGCAGCAATCGCAAAAAATGGAATACGCCGTATAAAATCCCCTGGTCGCTTCCAGCTGCGATCAAAATAAACTGGTACTCCGGTTTTTTAACAGTCTTCACCACAAACCCTTGCGATCCGAGCCGCTCCGCCTCGATACCGCCCGTCTCACAGTCAATCACGGAATGGCTGCCGATTTTTCCCACCATGATGAATTTGTCCCGGTTTGGACTGGCGGAGAGCGCCACTTCCACAGCCAGCAGGCTTTTGATGGCACCTATCAATTCTTCCTTGGCCGAACAGAGCACCGGGGTTCCCGGCCGAAAAACAACGCTGGCGCACCATGTCCGGTATTCCTCCAGTAACTTTTCATCCCGGATTTGCTCATATCGCAACCAGCATCGATACCCCGCATCTCGTATCAACGCATTCATTTTCCGTCTCCCCAGAAAGTTAAAAATGTTCGGCCAAAGCCGAACATTTTTAACTTGCCGTTCTCTTTTTTTATTTTCTCTGGTTAGCCTTTAGATAGACTTTGCGGTCTTCCATGACTTGGCGTCCGCCCATGTTCATATACTCCTGAACCAGGGCATCGTAAATGCGATCGAATTCGGAAGGTTTTACAGTTAGGGATTTGACGAATATCTCAGCGCCTTTTCCGTACAGCGTGTTTTTTAATTTAGCCTCGGAGTCAATCGGGAATACCGGATAAACATATTTATCACCGGTGATGGACATCTTGTAAGATTCTATACTCTCTTTTTCATAACCGGGGTTTCCGAAAGCCCACGCTTTGATATTCTTTTCCGGATCGCCGAAATCCTTGCCATTGACGATAATGGCGATATCATCGGTTAATCTCTTTTCTCCGTCAACCAGGAGTTTGATGGGAACACCTTCCCGATATTCTTTATAATGGATTCCTTTTTGCCCATTCACCAGGAAATCACGGACTTCGGGCTTAGCCATCCAATTCAAGTATTTGATAGCCTCGACCGCTCTCTTGCTGGATTTGGGAACCATGATGTAAAAACCCTTCTGATCATATATCCGCTTTAAACGTTTTCCCTGGCTGTTTACAAAAGGATCGCAGGGAACCAGTTGGGCGCCTGGAACATTTTTCTTCAGTTCCGTGCTTAAGCCGGGATTTATCCGGTAAGGTTGATCGTTAACACCGATAAAAAAACCGACCCTGCCCTGCTGAATGTCACGGTACCATTTTTGCGCGTCGCGGTCCAGCGCGAATTCCGGACTGATCAATCCCTCATTATACATCTTGTTCATCAGCCGCATGGCATCTTTGACTCCGGGCATCAACCACTCCGGCAAACACTGGGACTGTTCGTAAGTCATCTTCCCTTTGAAAGAGTCCACCAAAAGCTGGCAATACCAAAGAATATTCTGCGAATCGGTCAGCATGCCGTAGGGAATTACTTGATCACCCAGCCCCCCGGGATCTTTTTCTTTAAAAGCTTTCATGGTATTATACCATTCCTGGGTGGTCTTCGGCATCGGCATGCCCAATTTATCCAGCCAGTCCTTACGAATAAACCCGTTAATGGCGCCATACAAAATTCGCTTTGCCGGAATGGTATACTGGGCGCCGTTGAAGACTCCCCGGTCCAGGACTTCTTTGCCCAAATATTTTTTCAGATTTCTGCCGTACTTGTTCAGGGGTTTACCCAAATCCGTCAAACCGCCGTACCGCACGTAGTTGTATACCGTCGGCAAGTCATAAGTGAACACGATATCCGGGGCATCGTTGGATGCCATTAAAACGTTTAGCCTGTCGATCTCCTGCAGCCGCACAACCGGAACAAACTTCACGTTGATGTTATTGGGTTTGCCGAAATGCTCCTGGATCCACTTGGTCCAAAAATTATTATCCGCCTGATAACCGGGTAAAGCGCGGTCGAAAACCTCAACTTTCAATTCAACCGGGGAATTCTTGGCCGCAACAAAGGTGATTTGTACTGAAATCAGCATCACAGCCAGTAAAATAAGACCTGTGATTCTAGCCCACGCTTTTTTCATTTTTACCTCTCCTTTATTTTTTGGTATATCAGTCCAAAATCGAAAACTTTCTTTCTGGTTCAAAGTCTTTCGCAATTGAAGTTAAGGCTTTAAACATGGCAACTAACTTGGGACCTTTGACTTTCAACTTTTGACTTTCGACTTTTGACTTTACCCTTTAATCGCCCCAATCATCACTCCTTTGACAAAATACCGTTGGAGCCACGGATAAACCAGCACAATCGGAATCGTGGCAAACATGACACAGGCGGATTTCAAACTTTCCGGCAACTGATTGGTGGTGGTGCCGCTGCCTTCTTTGACCGCCATATCCACTGCCAGGCTATTTTGGACGATTTGATAGAGTTTCAATTGAATCGGATATAATTTGGGTTCCGTAATATAAAAGAGGGCATCTTGAAAACTATTCCATTTGGACACCGCATAAAACAGGCCCAAGGTAGCCAGAACCGGCGTGGATAAAGGCAGAACAATTTTGAAAAGCACTCCCAGATCCGAACACCCGTCCAAACGGGCTGATTCGAGCAAACTCTCCGGGATGGAATTGAAAAAGGTTTTTAGGATAATCAAATTAAAGCAGCTGATCATGCCCGGCAATATTAGGGCCCATATGGTATTGGTCAAATGCAGGTTTTTCACCAATAAATAATCTGGGATGATTCCGCCGCTAAAAAACATGGTAAAAATGATGAGAAATAAAAATATTTTCCTACCCAGCAGCCTTTTTTGGGTCAGTGGAAAAGCGGCGATAGTGGTCATGAACATGCTGATGATGGTATATAGGATGGTAAGCTGCACTGTAAAAAATAACGAGCCGGTCATATATTGGTCACGGAAGATATCCAGGTAGGTTTGGAGACTTACTTCCACCGGGAATAACCACACTTTTCCCTTGATAATCGCCGAGTTTGAACTCAATGAAATGGCGGCGACATGGAAAAAAGGGAGTATGCAAAGAATGACCGTAAATAAAATGATGCTCAATACGATTCTATCGAATATTTTTTCCGAATTCCGAGTATTCATCAGATTGTCTCCTTTCTTTACCAGATTCCTTCTTCGCCGCACTTATTGGCAATGAAGTTCGTTACTAGCAAGAATATCATTCCCACCGCCGATTGAAACAGACCGACGGCCGTGGCCAGGGAATACCGCATCGATTGCAATCCCACCCGGTAGACAAAGGTGCTGAGTACATCCGAAAATTCGATGACATAAGAATTGCCGATGATATAGGGCCGGTCAAAGGTCAGGGTCAAAATCCGGCCCAGATTGAGAATTAAAAGGATGATGATGGTATTTTTAATTCCGGGTAAGGTAATATGCCATATTCTCCTTAATCTCCCGGCGCCGTCCACTTCAGCCGCGTCGTAGAGTTCATGATTGATGCTGGTAATGGCCGCCAGATAAATAATCGTTCCCCAACCGGAGCTTTGCCAAACTCCGACCAAACAATAAGTGAGGAGCCAATGCCATTTTTCGGTTAAAAACGGAACCGGCAACATTCCCAAGGATTTGAAAAAAATGTTGACCAACCCTGATTGGGGGGCCAATAGCTGGGTGACAATCCCGCCAATAATGATCCAGGATAAAAAATACGGCAGATACAATATGGTTTGGGCTGTTCGTTTAAACCAGTTCATCCGGATTTCGTTCAGAAGAATCGCCAGGATGATCGGAGCCGGGAAACCGACGATCAGGTCCAATAGGTTCAACATGGCGGTATTTCGGAGTGCCCGGTAAAACTCAGGCATGGAAAATACCTCTTTGAATACATCCCAACCCACCCAAGGGCTTTTCAATATTCCCTGAAATAGATTAAAGTCTTTGAAAGCGATCGTTACGCCGTACATCGGTACATATTTAAAAACTAAGAAAAACGCCATGGGGAGTATCAACAGCATGTAAAGCATCCAATCCCGCTTAATTTCGAACATGATGTTTCGAGTACCAACAGTTTTCCTGCTGTTTAAAGACTTTAAGTTGCTCATCGAAACAAAGGCTCCCTCCTTGAATGGATAGTCATTTATTACCTGGACATTGGGAATTCATTACATTAGCCTGACATTAGCATTTTATTTTCTTCCCTCTCTGTGACCGCTTGTGTCAAATACTAAGACCGAAAAGCGAATGTCGAATTCACTCCCATTTTATCCCATGCCGTGCATTAATCAACCATGGATATTTGATAAACTTTCACTTTTACTCATTTTACAATTGGCAAGTAATTTTAATCGTAATGAGCAAAACTAAAAGTTCTGAGAATGATAACCGATTAATATTCTATGGTCTGTTCCGTCCATGTAGGGCCCATTGATATAAAAGCCATGTGATAAAGTCTTTTGAATTGAAATCTAGAGGATCATTTTTGCAAAAGGATTTAAAACCGACTTTATCCCTTGCTTTTCTGAGCTTTTGTGAACACCCCGACCTTTCGGACGGGGTTTATCACAACGCTTATAAAACATTCCATTCTCGTAAAACACTGGTTCCTAGCCCATCTGGGGGTCTTTTCCCATTACCATTATTGCTTATGAATCAGCCATGAATATTGGGCTCAATTTCACTTTTGCTTATTTTAAGTAATTTTAATCATCATAAGGAAATTGAAAGTTTCCGTGGCGGAAAAGAGACGAATAGCGCTTGGAAAGCCTTATTGCGAAGAGTATAATTGTAACTGGAAAATTAAACCTTTATTGCGTGATTGTAACTAACCGATATCCATTGGAGGCCACTGACGATGTTTCCCGGATTCAATAGAAATGTAGCTGAAATTGCCGCCGGAATCAAAAACTCGCCGCTCTTTGTGAAATTATTCGCATCCCTGGCCCTGTTTATCATCGTTCCGGTATTGATTGTCTGCTTGATTTCCAATTATGCCATCCTGCATTTTGCAGAGACCGGGATCAGCAAGTCCGGAATCGGAAAATTGAAAGTGGCTGACAGTTTGACCAAACTCCTGGCCGACGGCGTGGGTAAAGATGCTTTGCGTCTTTCGCTAAACGCCGATTTAAACAGGTTGAATAATGTAACAAACTATCGAGCCGCCTTAAAAAACATTAACGACGTAACGCTGCTGTCGAGGTTTTCCAATACTCTTACGGAAATGGTGAATACCAACGATAAATATCAATCCATAGCGTTATATATTGATGACGCCGATTATGTTTTTTCGGCAGCCAAAGAAAGCAGCAGCGTTGTCTTAAAACAAAACTATCTCGATACCGGCTGGTACCGCCATTATCGGGACTTTAGAGCCTATAAAACCAATACTTTATGGCTGGACACCCGCATGCCCAAAAACAGTAACATCTATATTCCCAAAGACATTCCCGGGGGCAAGCTGCCGGAGTCTCCCGTGAACCACGTAATCACCTATATGTACCCGCTAACCCCCTATACCACCAAATTGCAGGGTGCCCTGATTATCAATGTCTATGAGGATGGATTGAACAAACTGATTAATCGTAACAATTTCGACAGCGAGGGCTATATCGGCATCGTTACAAGCAAGGGGGATGTCATTTCCCATGTGGACAAAGAATTGGTTGGCCGGAATATTGGCGGTGAAAAATGGATTCAAAAAATTTTGCGGAAAAAATTTAGCGAGGGCTATCTTATCGATACCATTGAACATAGAAAATCTTTAGTAACTTACTTAAAGACCGATCTCAACGATTGGATTTATATCGGAGTATTTCCCCTGGATTCCCTGATGGCGAAAGCAACCACTTTGAGATTTGGAACCTTATATGCCGCTTTGGTCTTGGTTCTGCTGGGATTGTTCCTTTCTTCCCTAATCTCCCGCAAGCTCTATCATCCCGTCAAAACACTAATTCAGGACATTCAAAACCATAAGAAAATCGATATTCGCGGCAATGAAAATGAAATGACCCTGATAGCCAAAGCCTTCGACACCATTATCAGGCAAGAGGACTTGCTCTCCGACACCCTGGAAAAAAACAAACGGAATATCCGGAATAATTACCTGTTAAGCTTACTCCGGGATAATGAAGACCAAGATAACGCCGTCGAGTTGTTCGGAGAAACCTTTCCCTATCCGCATTTCGTCTGTGCCCTGATAGCCATCGACAAATGTGAGGAGTTTGATTGCAAATACCCCAAAGAACAACAATATTATATGAAAGAATTCATTGCGAAAGTTGCCGAAGAGATTCTCCCTTCGGCCACCGGCCTTGTTTTAGACCGTAACAAAATCGTCCTGATCATCAATGCCGCCAAAACCGGACCGCAACTTCTAAATGAGCTGCGGGAAAGTTTCGGTAGAATTCAGCAGGAATTGACGAAAGTTTTTGACTCGGTTTCCATTGCCATCGGGGATTGCCATGAAGGAAAACGCGGTTTGAAAACTTCTTTTAATGAAGCCCAGGAAACGCTGAAACGCAAACTGATTCAAGGAGGTGGCCGGATTGACACCTGGCGGGCAGGTTACGGAGCTGCCACCCAATACTATTTCCCATTTTCGATAGAAAAGCATATTTTAAACCATTTGGAGCTGGGGTTAAAAGAAGAAACTCTGGCCGCCTTGAATGATCTAATCGCCGAAATCAAAAACCGGACCGATCTATCGTATGATAATATTGTTTTGATCTTCAATCAATTGCTGGGCAACACCGTGAAATATCTGGTGGAGTCGCACCTGAACATCAGCGATATTTTCGGGGATGATTACAATATTTATCAACAACTGGCCACCAAAGAAACCCTGGATGATATCCACTGCTGGTTGATTCATATTTATAGCCGCATCTTCGCCTACCGGGAAACCCCCGCCGCCGACAACAAGACCCATTTCGCCAAGATGATGGAATACATTCGCCAAAACTATAAAAAAGATATCGATATCAACATGCTTGCGGAATATGTCGGTTTGAGCTACTCGTATGTGCGGAAGATCTTTCATGATGAAACGGGGGAAAATATTGTCAATTTTATTAACAACTTTCGTATCAATGAAGCCAAAAGACTGTTGCAGGAGACGGACATGAACATCAACGAAATTGCCCTAAGTCTTGGTTATAATAATAATCAAAGCTTCAACCGTTTTTTTAAAAAGTATGAAGGAATAACTCCCGGCGAGTTTAGAAATATAAAATCCCGCTAGGCTTTTCCAACATATAGCTGTTCATTTCTCAAGTCAAAAAATTTGAAAAACCGACTTTTGTGACAAAAAATAAATTGGGATACTTGAAAACTTTTCCTGTAGCTTTTGCGCTAAATATTCCATACCCGGCATTTCGCTTTCCGCATGTCCCAATACAATCAGCGCCTTATTCTTTCCTTGCTGTACGGCATCCCTTATATATTCGGGAGTTTCCCATTCCGGCCCCTCTCCGTAGATAACCAGATCAAGGCTTTCCTTTTCCAAAAGCGGTATTACCAACTCTCCTCCGCCTCTGTAGCCGGCCAATAGGCCAATGCGCCTGCAAATCATCTTCGGATCGCCGAAGTAACGAACAAACTTAAGTCCTAAACGTTTTTTCACATGCAAAATCGCTTCTTCAAGGGAAGTCTCGGGAATTGTCAGGATTGACGCAGCCGGAAGGTTTTTAACTTCATAATCCTGCCACTCCAGAAATTGAAGTAATCCCTTGGCAATCCCATCAGGCGTCCGTTTATGAATACGATCATGCAATCTGAAGATCGCGATTTTACTTTCTTCAATTGTTTGGCGCTTTTGCAAATATACCGGATCGGTCTTCAACATTTCTCTTTTATCCCAGTGGCTATAGAATATGCCTTCATGGGTAATAATCAGGTTTACTCCCAAGTCCTTTGATTTATTGATAACCTCTTGGGTTGCCAAAAATGTGACAACGACGCCTTTAACCGTTGAGTCAGGATTTCCATATTCAAGTTTATCAACAGTAGGTTCAATTGGCATTGCCGGATCCGCCACATATTCGAGTATATCCTGGATACGTAGGTTCATGTCCCGCCGCCCCTCTCAAACACGAAGTCGTTTAAAAGCGTTGTGATAAACCCTGTCCGAAGGCCAGGGTGAACACAAAAGCTCAGAAAAGCAAGTGATAAAGTCGTTTTTTAGCCCACTGAAAGGATGATTTCCGAATGGACGACTTTATCACATGGCTTTTAAATACCCCCGGTTATGAATGTTGTGTTATGATTGCTCATCCGCTTCGAGTTCTCTCTGACAGGATGACCACTCGCCAGCCCGCTCCGCCAAAAAGAAAGAGGCCCTGTCGGCCTCCTTGAAAGTTTCCTAGCGAATCTCCTGCAGCGTGGAGACGATATTCGTCACAATACCGTATTCCTTCGCCTCTTGAGCGCTCATCCAGAAATTCCGGTCCGTATCATGCTCCACCTTCTCCAGGGGCTGGCCGGTGGCCTCGCTGATCAGCCGGTTGATGCGCTGGCGCATTTTGATTAGCTCCTGGGCTTCGATGTTGATATCCGCCGCTTGCCCGCGGACTCCGCCCGCCGGCTGATGGATCAGGTAGCGGGTGTTGGGCAGCGAATAGCGGTCCTCTTTGGCGGCGCCCAGGTAAATGGTGATGGCGGCGCTGGCTACCCAGCCGGTGCCGATCACGATGATCCGCGGCTTTACAAATTGGAACATATCGTGGATAGTATCGCCGGACTCCACGTGGCCGCCCTGGGAATTGATGAATACCTTGATCGGATCATTCGAAAGCTCTTGCAGGAAAAGCAATTGTTGCATGGTCTTTTCGGCCAGTTTCTGGTTGATCTCCCCGCTAATCGTTATCGCCCTGGTTTTGGCCAGGATATCGTAGTACTTATCCCCTTGCATCGCCACTTCCAACTCATTGGCTTCATCATTGAACATGAACCGACTCACCTTTCTAAATTAGTTTCCATTGTTTTCTGGTCGTTTTACAATGTACATTCGCTATTGTTTCTTATTCCCCTCCCGCTATTTTCAATACTATGAATCGTCAAGATTTGCCCCGCCAGCCCAAAATCCGGATATCTCCCGGCGCTGAGCATTGGTGCAGGGATCGACCCGCCCGGGGCGGGTTCGAGTCTCGTTCCCCCTTGATTTGCTTTATTCTCCGGCCGATCCGCTTTCATTCCGGCAAGTCCTTCCGCAGACTTGGGAAGTCCTTCCGGGGCTTGGGCGGGTCCGGCCGGTGTTCCGGCATGGCGGCCGGGGCCTTTGGAAGATCCGCCATGGGCCCCGGATGGCCGTCCAAAGCTTCCGGCAGGCCCGCCAAGAGCCTCGGACAAAGCGCCGGCGGCTGCGGCGCTTCACCCGGAAACCGAAGCAGTCCCCCCACTTCCCCTCATCCCTCGCCCGGACTCAGGAAAATACTCCGGCGGCTTTAAGGATGTTACCGAATCCGATATTTTTTCTTGCCAAACCGATCCGGGTTGGCTATAATAAAAATGTTGTTTGCAAAAGGGAGTAGTTCTGACAGATAGAGTCAACATACTGGCAAGACTCTTGCCTGGCTCTATCGGCCTGATAACGGCTTGACGAGACTTTTGCACCGAAAACGGTGCAGGAGTCTCTTTTTTTATTCCCTTCATTGCAAAACCGAAATTGCCTGGAGCCTATGGCTTCAAATTACAGAGGAGGAACGTAGATGAGCGCTTTCTGGCTTTCGCTGGCAATGATTTTCCTCGCCGAACTCGGGGACAAGACCCAACTCGTCGCATTGACCCTGGCCACCCGCTACAATGCCAAAGTGGTCCTGTGGGGCATCTTTTGGTCCACCTTGGCGGTGCACGTCGTCTCAGCCGGTCTCGGCTGGGTAATGGGAGGATTACTGCCCACGGACTGGATCCGTTTCACCGCCGGTATCGCCTTTATCGGCTTTGGCTTTTGGACGCTGCGCGGCGACTGTCTGGAGGAGGACGAGAATGGCGCCTGTAGGCGGAGCGCCTCGCCTTTCTGGCTGGTTTTCGTCACCTTCTTCCTGGCGGAGTTGGGCGACAAAACCATGTTAAGCACGGTCACTCTCGGCGCCACTCATTCCTTCGTCCCGGTCTGGATCGGTTCCACTATCGGGATGGTGCTCTCAGACGGACTGGCGATCTGGGTCGGGAAACTGTTGGGCGCCCGCCTGCCGGAACGGGCCATCCAGATCGGCGCGGCCGTGGTCTTCTTCGGCTTCGGCATCTTCAGCGCGGCCGAGGGCGGAGTGAAACTCCCCGCTTTCGCCTGGGGCATCGGCGCGGTACTCGTGGCCGCTCTGGGCTATCTGTTCCTGAAGTCCGCCCAGCGGGACGCCAACCGCTGTTCCCCGGATGGCGAATCGGATCAAGACGTGGCCTAGCCTTTCGGGAGCGACGGCGTGAAACAAGGGAGTGTCGCAAAACTACCAAAGAGGTAATAAACGACACTTCCTTTTTAATGAAAAGTCACAAAACCAGCAAATGAAGTAAACCAAAAATTA
>NZ_SLUN01000067.1 GCF_004340685.1 Hydrogenispora ethanolica
TTGTCTCTCCTTATCTCTTTTAGCCATTTGATAAGTCGGACTTTTTTGCTGGATTTCTTATACCTTTTTTCAGTTCAAATAGCACAACAGGTTAACTTAGTAGGGTTTTTCCAATAAGGTGAAATCATTGCGTTCAGCTCGAAATCCTAGACGATTTTGAGGCAGGTGAAACAGACCCAAATAAAACAATCCCGTCCATTACGGACGGGACCAGAGTATAGACAAAACCCGCGTTCAAGCCGTGAGGCAAGGAAGCGGGTTTTGTCTACACTTTGAGGCCGGCGCCGCATCGCGCTGGCCTTGCTTTGTTGCGCGAATCGTTTTCGACGCCCCTATTTCATCCAACGTTGCCGGCGGATAAAAAATTTAAATTGAAGTTCGCTAGCTGAACTTATATAGTAATATTTAGTAATATTAAAAAAGGATTCAAGCCGCAGCTTTCGAATGTCAGGGAGCCGTTGCGGCTTATCCGGAAATTCATTAATTTCATAAACACCGCGCAAAAGGTGGAGCGAGCGATGGCAAAGATAGCGTTTATGGCCGCCAACCAGGACATGCTGGAACAGGCGGCGGCGATAGCCGGTAATTTTGATATGGAAGTCGAGATCAAATTGATCACCTCGGCCGACGTGGTGGCCGAGGCCAACCTGGCCGTCAGGAATGGCGCAGATATCGTCATCGCCCGGGGCACCCAGGCCTATCTGGTCCGGAAATACACTCAGATTCCGGTGGTGGAGATCGTGCTCACCGGCCAGGAATTGGCGCTATTGATCAACGAGGCCCGCAAACTGACCGGCAAAAGCCACCCGGTCATCGGCATCTTGGGCGTCAAAAGCATGTTCAGCAACACCAAGCCCTTCGAGGAGATCCTCGATCTGACCATCCGCGAATATTTCGTGGAGAAGGGCGAGGAGTTGGAGGAGGCCGCCCGGCGGGCCTGGGAAGACAAGGTCGACATCCTGATCGGCGGCAAGATCGCCATCGAATGCGCCCAAAAATGGGGATTGCCCACGCTGTTTTTAAAGTCGCAGCTCGACAGCATCGCCGACGCCTTCCGCAATGCCGAGCGTATGGCCTATGCCATCGAGCTGGAGAAGACCAACACCGCTGAATTGCGGACCATCCTGAACTATTCCTTTGACGGGATCATCCGCCTCGACAATCAGGGCTGCGTGACGGTGGTCAATTATATGGCCGAAAAGATCTTGGGCAAAAGTTCCGACGAAATGCTGGGCAAGCCCATCACCGACATCCTGAAACTGCCCGACGAAGACCAGCTCCGCCAGGTGCTGGTCGAGGGCAAGAGCCTCTATTCGATCATCATCAACCACGACAACCTGGCCCTGGTGGCCAATCTGGCCAATATGACGGTGGACAACGTCTCGCAGGGCATGATCTTGTCGTTCCGGGAATTCAAGAAGATTGAGGAGATGGAGGCGGAGATCCGCAAGAAGCTTTATACCAAAGGGTATGTGGCCGAACATACCTTTAACCGGCTGGCCGGCCGTTCCAAGGCGATGAAGGGGCTGAAGAGCGCCGCCAATGCTTACGCCAAATATGATCTCCCGGTATTGCTCAGCGGCGAACTGGGGACCGGCAAAAGCGCCATGGCCGAATGCATTCACAATTCCAGCCTGCGGCAGCAGGGCCCCTTCGTCAGCGTCAACTGCCAGGGCGTGCCCAAAGAGTTCCTGCAAAAGCAGCTCTTCGGGTATGCGGTTGAAAACCCGTATACCAATCTCTCCAGCAAAGTAGTGAAGGGCGCTTTCGAACTGGCGCATACCGGGACGCTTTTCCTGGATCATGTGGCGGAGCTGAATGATTATTGCCAAACCAATCTGTTGCGGGTTTTGCAGCAGGGAACCTTTCTGCGGCTGGAAAGCGAAAAAGCGTATCCGGTCAACGTCCGGGTCATCTGCGCCACCGACGTCAACCTGACTCGCCTGGTCAAGGAAGGGAAGTTCAACGAGGAACTCTATTATGAATTGAGCGTCCTGGAGCTGTATCTGCCACCCTTGCGGCAGAGAAAGGAGGATATCGCCGATTTGCTGGATTACTACATCCAAGAGTACGGCAATTTTTACCGGAAATACATCATCCTGACCGAGGATGCCCGGGAGATGATCACCGCCTATCCCTGGTATGGCAATGTCCAGCAGCTCAAACGGTTCTGTGAAAAGCTGGTCATCCTGGCGGACAAAAAAGTGCTGGATAGCGAGCTGATCGACCGCAGCCTCGCTTCTTTCACGGGTTCCTGGGATGAAGACAAATTCGCGGCGGGAGAGCCCGCCGGAAAGGTCATTGTCTATCAGAACCCCGAGTCGTCCCTGATCCTGAAGGCCCTGGAAAAGCACAAAGGCAACCGCAACCTGGTCGCCGCGGAGCTGGGGATCAGCACCACCACCCTGTGGCGCAAGATCAAGAAATATCATATCAAGTACAAATTCGATGTGTAGCCCCGATGAAGCCGCCCAAACAATTCCGCGCTATTGCCGCTGATGTTGGCCGAGCGTTCCTCCCGGAACATGAATAACCGCTAACCCTTACGCTTGAGGCCTTCAATTCTTCCTTCTCTTCCTGCTTAAGAGCGCCGTTGCCCTGATGGCGCTCGCCGAAAACCAGCGAGTCCGATTCCCTCCGTATCTTTCTCTCGAAATGACTATCCTATTTCTTATGTCACATTCTTTTTGTGAATGCTTTGAAATATAAACGAAATAAAATGAAATATTTAATGCAATAAATGAAAAAACGGCTCAAATAAAATCGAAAAAGTCCTGTTTATGCAGGCTTGAAGTATTGTAATCGGTTGAATTCATCACTTATAATGAAGAAGAGTTTCGGATTGATTAAATAATGATTGTAAAATGATTAACAGAACTGGTTATTTCATGAGAAGTGAAACAAATTGAAACAGAAATGACATCCATTTGAAATTACCGTTAACCCATTGACCGAGATTACCAAAAGCGTTTCATAATGGAATGATTGGAAAGGGGGGTGCAATACGCCCCATGCTGTATCCGGATGTAGTAAAGCTTTTGTTTGTCAGATAACGGTTCTTCTTTTGATATTATCCTGATTCACAGGAGGCTTCTTCCATGGGCTCATATGTTTGGAAAAGAATAGTGCAGATTGTTGGCGTTTTGTTGATCGTTTCCGTTTTTATTTTTTTGTTGATGTCCTTTTTGCCCGGCGATCCGGTTTTCGCCATGCTTGGGCAGGAAGTATCTCCGGAAGAATATGCGAGGGTATTTAAAGAATTGCAATTAGATAAGCCGATTTATGTCCGTTATCTTACTTGGGTGAGCCATGCGGTCACCGGTGATTTCGGGCAATCCGTCCAGTTTCATAAAAGTACCTTGGAACTGTTAAAGGAAAGGGTACCCATCACATTGTTTTTATCGCTCGCCGCTTTTTTCATCAGCATGCCGTTGGGTGTTTTGTTCGGCGTCATCAGTGCGGTGTTTCGCGGCAAGAAACTGGATACCGGGGTTACGCTGCTCGCCAACTTGACAGCTTGTATGCCCAGTTTCTGGGTGGGAATGCTTCTGATGTACGTATTCTCATTATGCTTGGGCTGGTTGCCGTCTTTCGGGTTCACCTGGCCGTGGGCCGATTTTACAAAAAGCATGAAACAACTGGCGATGCCGCTGTTCTGTCTGGCTTTGGGCGGAGTGGCGACGACCACCAGGCAGACCCGGTCGAGCATGCTGGAAGTCATTAAGCAGGATTATGTGCGGACTGCCCGCAGCAAAGGGTTATCGGAACAGAAAGTCATTTTCGTGCATGCTTTGAAAAACGGATTGATCCCGATTATCACCCTGATGGGCATGCGTCTCGGCGGGTTGGTCGGAGGCTCGATGTTCGTCGAATCGGTTTTTGCCATTCCCGGAATGGGCTCGCTTTTTGTTCAGGCCATTCAAACCCGGGATATTCCGGTGGTGCAGGCTTGCGTCTTGTTAACGGCCGTCGTTTCCTGCGCCGCAAATCTGGTTACCGACATTCTTTACGCAGTGATTGACCCCAGAATCCAATATGAACAGTGAGGTGAGACTATGGCTGCACCGTCGGCAAGCCTGAATGATATGGTTCAGGAAGTGAATCGTAAGAAACAAAAAACAATGAAATTCATGAAAAGCCTCTTGAAACGGAAGATCGTCATGGTCGGCATGATTGGGGTGTTATTCTTTGTATGCTTGGCCGTGTTTGCGCCGGTGATTGCCCCTTTTGATCCGGATGAACCCCATTTTGCCAACTTTCTTTCCACACCTAACGGCACTTATCTGCTGGGCACGGACATGCATGGCCGGGATGTGCTGAGCCGGGTGATCTATGGCACGCGGGTATCATTGCTGATTGGAGTGTTCGCTGTAGTAATTGCGTGCGTTATCGGCACTTTTTTCGGGATGTGCGCGGCGTATTTCGGGGGTTGGGTCGATACCGTGATTACCCGTTTGACAGAGGCTTTGCGCGCTATCCCTCAGGTGGTGTTGGCCATGGCGTTGACAGCGGTATTTGGGAGCGGGCTGCGAAACCTGGCGATTATTTTGGGCATTTCCACCATCTCCGATTATGTGCGGATGATGCGCGGTCAAGTGCTTACCATCAAGCAGTCCGATTATATTATGGCTGGCAAGTTGCAAGGCAATTCCGATTTCCGCCTGATGATACGCCATATTTTGCCCAACAGCATTTCGCCGATTATCGTCATGATGACCCAGCAGGTTGGAGCCACCATCTTGGCTGAAGCCGGATTGAGCTTCTTGGGACTGGGCATCAGCGCCCCGATGGCCTCTTGGGGAAGCATGGTCAGCGAAGGACGAAATTATCTGCTGCAAAATCCCGTCTATTCATTGGTGCCTGGCGTTTGCGTGGCACTCCTGGTAATCTCTTTGAACTTGTTCGGAGACGGTATCCGTGACGCGCTGGATCCAAGGTTACGTGGCGAATCGTAGAAAGGCGGCGGAGACAGATGATGAATCATTTGCTGGAAGTTAAAGATATCCGGACCAGTTTTTTTATTGAAGGCAAAGAAATAAAAGCGGTGGACGGCGTCTCCCTGTATCTGAATCCCGGCGAGATCATCGGCATCGTCGGAGAGAGCGGCAGCGGGAAGTCCGTCACCATGCTCAGCGTTTTGCAGCTGGTCGCCTCGCCGGGGAAAGTCATCGGCGGGGAGGTGTATTTGGAAGGCATTGACCATAATTTGCTGCAATACGGTGCGCAAAGTCCTGAAATGCGCAATATCCGCGGTGGCAAGATCAGCATGATCTTTCAGGAGCCCATGACCTCGCTGAATCCCGTCCTGACCATCGGCTATCAAATTCAGGAAAATATTATGTTGCATCTAAAACTCGATAAAGAGGCCGCCCGCAAAAGAACCGTCGAAATGCTCAAAATGGTGAACATTCCCGACGCCGAAGCGCGTTTCGGCTATTACCCGCAGCAGTTTTCCGGCGGAATGCGGCAGCGGATCATGATCGCCATGGCGATGTCTTCCAACCCCACCGTCTTGATTGCGGATGAGGCAACCACGGCGCTCGACGTGACCACTCAAGCGCAACTCTTAGAAACGCTGCGCGATGTCGCCAAAAAAACCAATACCGCCGTCGTACTGGTGACCCATAACTTGGGAATCGTCGCCCGTTTCGCCGAACGCATTTATGTCATGTATTCCGGCAATGTGGTAGAAACCAGCGATACCAAAACCATCTTCAAAAATCCGCAACACCCGTATACCCGGGGACTGCTGAAGGCCATCCCGCGCCTGGACGACGCCAAAGACAGAATCTTATTGCCGATTGACGGCATTCCCTTAAACCCGGCGGACCGGCCGCAGTATTGTCCTTTTTACAGCCGCTGCCAGTATCATAAACCTTTTTGCCAGGAACGGCCCATCCCCAAACTCGGCGAAGCCGGTCCCGGACACGAGGCCGCCTGCTGGCTGTCCCAGGAAGAAAAGGACCTTCGAATGGCCGAGCTGTCCCATGAAACTCCAAAATCGGCGCCATCCAATGCGATCAAAGCAGAATTGTGTCTGGAAGTAAACAATGTCCGGAAATATTTCCCGATTTACGCGGGGATGATGCGGAAAAAAGTAGGTGATGTCAAGGCCATCGAGGGCATCAGTTTTACAGTGCGAAAGGGGGAGACGCTGGGGATTGTAGGCGAAAGCGGCTGTGGTAAAACCACGCTGGCCCGCTGCATTATGCGGGTTTATCGTCCCGAGGAGGGCGAAATCCTCTTTGAGGGGCGGGACATCGCGAAGCTCAACGATAAACAAATGGCATCCTACCGCCCCAAGATATCCATGATCTTTCAGGATCCGTTTTCTTCACTGGATCCGCGACAGACGGCGGGCTCGGTCGTGGGCGAGTCCCTGCTCATCCACAAACTCGTAAAAAACCAAGTGGAGTATGACCGCAGGGTGGATGAGTTATTTCGCATCGTCGAGCTCGATCCGGCGCTGAAAGACCGGATGCCGCACGAATTTTCCGGCGGTCAGCGGCAAAGGATCGGGATCGCCCGGGCGATTTCCTGTAACCCGTCCCTGATTATTTGCGACGAACCCATTTCCGCCCTAGACGTATCCATTCAGGCGCAGATCATCAATTTATTGGAAGATCTGAAAGCAAAACTGGGGATCAGCTATTTATTCATTGCCCACGACTTGGCCGTGGTCAAGCACATCAGCGACCGTATTCTGGTGATGTATCTTGGACGAGTGGTTGAACTGGCTGACTGCCTCGACCTTTATGACCATCCGCTTCATCCCTATACCCAAGCGTTGCTTTCGGCGGTTCCGGTCGCAGACCCCGAGGTGGAGGAGAAACGGGAACGGATCCTACTGGCCGGGGAGGTCCCGAGCATCGCCAACCGGCCGTCCGGATGCGCCTTCCATGAGCGCTGCCCCAAAGCGACGGAGCGTTGCTTTAGGGAGGTTCCCCAGCTAAAAAATGCGGGAAACCGGCATCATGTCGCTTGCTTTTTGTATGAGTGATTGTCCGGGGCAGGATGCAACGGAATGAACGCATGATAATTGTCGAATCGTGTTTTTTCAAAAAATTATTATTTAGGAGGAGAAATAATGAAGAAGCTGGCTAGCCTGAGAAAAATTTTGCTGTCTCTATTTGTCCTGGCCGTTTGCGTCGCGAATCTGTTTTGGGCGGGAAATGATCGCAATTCCGCTGCCATTGTCGCGGCGGCGAGCGGGAAAGCACGCGGCGGTTCGCTGAAGATTGCAATCATCGCTGCTCCTTTTACCCTTTACATGCCCAAATCGACCAGCACTATTAATAACCAGGCCACGATGCCCGCGCTTGAACCGTTGGGACGCTTGAATGCCAAGGGAGTCTATGAGCCGTGGCTGGCGGAGTCTTTCAAGATTGATCCGGAAAAGTTGACTTTCACGATTAAGCTCCGGCCCGGCGTGGTTTTTCACGATGGCTCGAAACTCACGGCCGAGGTGGTGAAGTGGAACTTCGAACAGATGATCAAGAACGGCAAGGCCAGTGAGTTATGCAATCCGAAATCCTTCGAGGTCGTGAACGATCTGACCTTAGTCATCCGCTTCTCCGAATGGGCCAACAATTGGCAGGATGTTATCAGTGAAGTGCAGATCCAGTCCAAAGAGGCCTATGAGAAGCGTGGCGAGGAATGGTGCGCAATTAACCCCGTCGGAACCGGACCGTTTGTGTTGAAAGAGTATGTCCAGGGAAGCAAGTTGATCTTCAAGCGCTTTGACAAATACCGCATCAAAGGTCAGCCTTATCTCGATACTCTGGAGATCGACATCATCACTGATTTAAACACGCAAATCACGGCTTTCCAAAATAAAGAGATCGACTGCGTCATGACAAATGACGCCGTGGCGATTCAATCTTTGGAACGGGCCGGATTTAAGAATACCGCCAAGAAGTCGCCGAACCTCGCGGATATCTACTACTTCCTGTTCAACAGCAAAGATCCCGACGTTCCT
Organism: Hydrogenispora ethanolica; assembly: GCF_004340685.1. NCBI lineage: Bacteria > Bacillati > Bacillota > Hydrogenispora > Hydrogenispora ethanolica. The sequence goes on from NZ_SLUN01000067.1 coordinate 7,979, forward strand.
TTCTCAAAATTGAAAGTTCGCCAGGCGGTCATGCACAGCCTCGATTATCCGAATATCGCCAAAGTCCTGACCGGCGGCTTGGGAATCGCCACCAATCAGTTTGGGATCAAGGGAGCTTATTCCTATAACCCGTCGGTTAAATTCTATGTTCATAACCTCAAAAAGGCCAAGGCATTGTTGAAAGAGGCGGGTTATCCCAACGGGTTCGACACCACCATCTACACCCGGGCGGAGATTCAGGACAGCGCCGTGCCGCTGCAAGCTTCGCTCAAAGCCATCGGGATTCGGGCTACCATTAAAGTACTGGACGGCGCGTTGCTTGATAAAATGCAAGTCGCCGACAGCATCCCGGGGATTGTCATGGGCAAGGGCGCGAGCCAGCTGGACTTCACCAAGAACTATATTCGTCTGTACTCTTCGCAAGGAATTAAAAATCACGGCCTGATCGCTTATCCGCCCGATTATGAGAAGGCCTTGTTCGGCGCGCGGGCCGCCAAAACTTTCGACGAGAAGAAAAAGTTATTGCAGACCGCTTCCAAAAAGCTGGTTGAAGAATACGCGCTGCTAGTCCCCACCGGTGTCGCTTTTTATAAATGCTACACCCAGGATTACGTACGCGATTTAGGGATATATCAGGTAAGCATCCACGCCTGGACGCCGGAGCGGGCGCGAGTCACCAAATAAGATCGACCGGATTGGTTAATCCAACGGGAAAGGAACTTCAATGAATAATCAGATGAAAGTGCAACAGATCATTGATTCGAATATCAGCGATGATGAAATTCTGTTCTTGAAGCAGATGGGAATCGAATATGTTTCGGTACAGTTTTCTTACGAGCATTGCAGTTACGACCATTTGATGCAGCTTCAGGAGCGGCTGCGCCGAAACGGGCTCACGATTACCGACGCCGGGTGCATTAAAGTCTACAAAAACCCAGCCATCCACCTGGGCCTGGCCGATCGGGACGCTTGGATTGAGGAATATAACAATTTTACCCGTTGGTTGGGCAAGGCGGGCATCCCCGTCAACTATATGACCTGGGAGCCCAATCAGGTCCTTACTTCCCAATTCGCCATCGGCGATCGGACGCGCGGTTCCGTCTCCCGCATTGTGGACATTCATGAATTGGAAAAGCTTCCCCATACCCACGGCCGGGAATACGGAGAGGAAGAGATCTGGGCCAATTTTAAGTATTTTCTGGATGCCGCTTTGCCTGTCTGTGAAGAGGCTAATGTTAAAATCGCCCTCCATCCCAACGATCCGCCCGTTCCCATGCTGGTTGGGATTCACAATCTGATCCACAGCGCCGCGGATTATAAACGGGCCTTTGCGCTGGCTGGAAATAGTCCGTATCTCGGGATGAAGCTGTGCGTCGGCTGCTGGCTGGAGGGAGGAACCGCATTCGGGAACCTGCTGGAAGATATCGATTATTTCTGCAGGGAGAAAAAAGTCCTCTGCGTTCATTTCCGGAATGTGAGCAGTCCCATTCCGTATTTCGAAGAAACGCTTCTGGAAGACGGGTACATGGATATGTACCGGGTGATGCAACAACTGGTGAATGCGGAATATGACGGCGTCATTACCGTGGATCATGTGCCCGATTTTGTGGAATCCTGCGGCGGCAAAAACGCGGCCTATGCCTATACCATCGGGTATATGAAGGCGCTCCTCCAATGCGCGCGGGCCGGCAAAGGACAACGGGAAGGATAAAGGAGACATCGGCAATGGTTAAAATAGGTTTCATCGGATTGGGCATCATGGGGAAGCCCATGAGCAAAAACTTGCTGAAAGCGGGGTATCCGTTGGTAGTCTGCGACAAAAACCAGGCTGCCGTGGATGAAGTGGTGGCATTGGGCGCCAGCGCCGCCCCGAACGGCGCGAAGGTTGCCGAAGCCAGCGACCTGGTCATCACGATGCTGCCGAATTCGCCCCATGTTAAAGAGGTAGTTCTCGGCAAAAGGGGTGTGATCGAGGGAGCCAGGCCGGGAACGGCGGTGATCGATATGAGTTCCATCGATCCCGTGGCCAGCAAGGAAATCGGCGCCGCGCTCAGGGAGAAAGGCCTGGAGATGCTGGACGCCCCGGTCAGCGGCGGCGAGCCGAAAGCCATCGACGGCACCATTTCGGTGATGGTCGGCGGCAAAAAGGAGAGCTTCGACCGCTATTACGACGTGCTGAAAGCCATGGCCGGTTCCGTCGTCTATGTGGGCGAACTCGGCGCGGGGAATGTCACGAAACTGGCCAATCAGATCATTGTGGCCTTAAATATTGCGGCGATGTCCGAAGCCTTGACTTTGGCTACCAAGGCGGGGGTCGATCCCGACCTGGTTTACCAAGCCATTCGCGGCGGTTTGGCCGGCTCAACGGTTTTGGACGCCAAAGCGCCGCTGGTGATGGACCGCAAGTTTCATCCCGGATTCCGGATCGAGTTGCATATCAAGGATTTGGCGAACGCGCTCAACGCCTCGCATCAGCTGAGCGTGCCGCTTCCGTTGACCTCGCAGGTCATGGAAATCATGCAGGCGCTCAAGGCGGACGGCTTTGAAAGGGAAGATCATTGCGGCATCATCAAATATTATGAGAAGTTAGCCCATACGACTGTAACTCGACAGGCTAAATCCGAATAGCGGCGATGGGGTTGGCCTCAAGATGATCCAGGGGCCGACCCGATGTTTTGATTCGATTTATCACTTGCCACGCAATAGGATAAGACTCCATACCGATTGACTTGACAGCGTGGAGAAATGGCGGAAAATTACATGGATTTTAAACCTTACGGCATCGTCCCTCCGATGGTCACCCCATTGACCGACGAGGGCAAGATCAACGAACCGGCCCTACGCAAGCTGGTCAACTTCTTAATCGACAGCGGAGTCCACGGGTTGTTTCCCGTTGGAACCACCGGCGAATTTTACGCTTTGTCCAATGACGAATTCCGGCAAGTTCTCGAAGTCACCCTGGATGAAACCCGGGGGAGAGTGCCGGTGTACGCCGGCGTCAATCACATCACCACCCGGGGCTTGATCGAGTTGGCGCAGATCGCCGAGGCGGCGGGCGTCGATGCATTGTCGGCCCTGACGCCGATGTTTTTAACACCCAATCAAAATCAGATCTATGCTCATTTCGAAAGCCTGGCGAAAAACACCGGCCTGCCGATCATTCTCTATAATAACAAACCGAAAACCGGCGTGGACATCGCCCCGGCGACCGCGGCGCGGCTGGCGGAGATCGACAACATCGTCGGCATCAAGGACAGTACCGGCGACATGACGACCACCGAGGAATATCTGCGCTTGACCAGAAACAAAAACTTCTCGGTCATGATGGGCCGGGATACCTTAATTTACGCCGCCCTCTGCTACGGCGCATCCGGCGCGGTGGCTTCCTGCGCCAATGTCGCCCCCAAAATTATCGTGGACATCTATAACAAGTTCATGGCCGGCGATCATGAGGGTGCCCGGGAAGCCCAATTCAAAGTGGCGCCGTTGCGCATTGCTTACAATCTGGGTACATTCCCTTCGGTGATCAAAGCCGGACTGAAACTGCTCGGCATCGATGTCGGCAATTGTTTCGACCCTTCGGGACCATTGACCGATGAGGAGACGAGCCAGTTGCGAAAAATCATGGTGGAGATGGAATTGATCTAAAAGCCGTGTCTGGGAATTGATTGCAGCCAAGCCGAGCGAGAATACCGGCTTGGCTTTATTATGATACGAATTTGTTTTAAGCTTGTTGAGGCGCGTTAAGAGAGTGTTTTGTGAATAAACGATCTCTTTTTGTGGCTCAATGAGCTCGCTCAGTCGCCCAACAAGCTCATTTTGTGAATAAACAAGCTTGTTTTGTGAATGAGAGAGCTCTTTCAGTCGCTCAACAAGCTCATTTTGTGGATAAGCAAGCTCGTTTTGTGAATGAGAGAGCTCGCTCAGTCGCTCAGCAAGCTTGTTTTGTGAATGAGAGAGCTCTTTTTGTGAATAAGTGTTCTGATGATTATAAATTTAGATCCGGAAGGGCTTTACCAGAACATATGTTCGTGATAAAATAAACTAAAGAACAAATGTTCTGGGAGGGAATCCAA
>NZ_SLUN01000068.1 GCF_004340685.1 Hydrogenispora ethanolica
CGTCATTCTTCAATTGGTAGCATGACCCCGGAATACTTCGAAAATCGAAGAAAAAGTGCTTAACTTGGTGTCTAGTTTCTCGGGGGAAGCCCAGGCCTGATAAATCGTCAAAAAAGAGAGGGGGGAAGTAAAGTCTATCAAAAACTATCCAGCTCGCTTGGGGGGTGAGTTCGATTTAACTTTCAGTTCTACCGAGTTCATGCTTCATTTTATTATCTTTGCCTAAGCCAAGCTCATTTCTTTTTTTCCAAAACCTCCGGAAACGCCCTTTCCAACTGCACCATCAGCCAAGTCTTCAACTTCACGTCATCCTGCTTCCCTAAATCCGAGAGGAATTTCAAATACTCATCCAAAGTTTTCTGGTCAAACCGTTCCTTCGCTTCTTCCACAGCCAGCAAAGACCGCAGCTCCGCATGGTCCGGATTTTTAAGAAGATTTGACAATCCTTCACTGAACTTTGCCATTCCCAAAAGCTTAATTCCATTGTCCAGATAATCCTCGGCTGAGAGGAACATCTCTCCTTGACCAGTCAGGACCCAATCCGGGTTAATCGCAAAACGGGCCATCAATGCGTAGAGGACTGTCTTAGAAGGCTTAACCTTTCCTAATTCAATCTTTGAATAGTTCGATTGGCTCATGCCGATCTCGGCGCCAAAATCTGTTTGATTCAATTTATATAAATTTCGAATTGCCAGAAGGCGTTCTTTAAAGTCATTTTTAGTCATATCAATTAATTACCTCTTGACATTTAGTCAAATTAACTATAAAATGAAAACAAATAAATGGGAAAATATTCTTAATCAGTAAAAAGAAACAATCAAACAAAGCAAGTCCAAACGCTTATCAACTGTTTGGCCGTGATTTCGTATTGCCTAAAATTACACGTATTTTAATTATACCATATTTTGCCTAGCAAGTAACAGGAGACCATGCCGCAAATCGCCGAAAAAAACGAACCGACCCTCAAACAACAGATCGCCGCCAGCCGCGCCAGGCTCCACCGCCTCTGGAACCGCCACGGCCACACCACCCCCGCCGTCCTGGCCGCCAGCATCGAGCTGGATGAACTGCTGAACCGGTATCAGCGGGAGGAAAAGTCCGACCTGAACCTGGATTTAGCGGATTCAATAGATGACAGGATTTAAAACACCCGTTGGTACAAGGGTTTGGATCAAGGAATCCTTGAATCAGGCGAATCCTGGTTCGGACAAAAGGCCCGAATTGCGACCTAACCTCCAGCTCCTTCCCTGAACAAGGAAGGAGAGTGGTTATTTCCAAAACGTGATTTGGAACCGGACGAACCGGGTTATAGTATCACTACTTATTTTGAAACGTACCGCCATGCACCTCCGAACGCTCTGCCCCACGTCCCCCGGCTGTCATCTCTCCTTCCCCTGCCAGGCAATGTCATCAAGCTATCGTGGAAAAATTTCGCTGACGAATTGAACGCCGACCGGGCGATAAATCACCCGGCTACAAGGCGAAAGGACCTTGAAAGGCCCTAAAAAACGGGATAAAATATTCTGCTGAAAATTAGCCAGGGAAGGCTTCCATCTTGTAGCCGGGGCATTCATGCCCCGGTTGGCCCGCTTGGAAGTCTCAGCGATGGCCTAAAAGATAGGCCCGAGTTTTGGGCGATTCACCTCTCCCCCGTCGAATATCTTCTTCGAAATCAGCATCGCCGGGGAGAGGCCGGGAGAGAGGTCGCTTTTGGAGTTCGTAGCTTGTCATAAAATACACTTCCATTTTATCCCACGATAGCTTGATGACATTGCCCTGCCAGGGAAGGAGGGGAGGATAGGTGAGCCTCTTTTTACCCCCGAACCAGGATTCAACGGATGAACAGGATTTAAAACACCGGTTGAGGCAGAGCGGGATTTAAACAATATTCCCGCTTTCTTTCGCCGCTAAAAAAATTTCTTGCACGACATTCCAAATCGTAGTGGACCCATCTCGAATATGTTGATTTTTTTCTTGTAATTGCCGAAACGAGATTCCGTGAACTTTCCAAGCATAATATTCCGTTAAATGATTTTGCAAAATTGGCTCAAACCGGTCGAGCGCCGCGGCAAATTTGGCCTCGGGACTTTCCCTTGCTTCGAATTCCCTCCACAACCTGATGAATTCTTCTTTTTGATCCTCGGGCAATATCCCAAAAATCCTTTCAGCGGCGGTGCTTTCCTTTTCCTGAGCGAGGGTCCGCATTTCCGTATCGTAGACGATGATATCGCCGGCGTCGATTTCGACAATGTCGTGAATCAACGTCATTTTAACAACTTTGGCTACATCAATGCTGGGCTCGTTCGAATACTCCGCCAAAATCAAAGCCATTAACGCCAAATGCCAGGCATGCTCGGCATCATTTTCAAAACGCGATTGATCCAATAGCTTTGTTTTCCTAAAAATATGCTTGATTTTATCGATTTCGATTAAAAATTCAATTTGACGCTCCAGCCGGTTGGGAACCGATTGCATGCTTCGGTACGCTCCTTTCGGTTAACTTAACGATCAAAATAATCATTTGGCATATATCGCAAGCAGTTTTCGCGCATTCAAAATCATTGTAACATCGTTCGACGCTCTATAGTTATTTGAATGCGCCGTATTTCATAAATAAATGGGTCATGTTGATATAGGCCGCAAAGGAGTGGGGGTTGGTTGCCAAAGAAATGAAGCTTGCGGGTTACATGCCGATACCAGTCCAAAACGGCAACCCCTCGTTCCGTGATTTTGGCCCCAACGCGCTTCAATGCCGGAGCAATACTGACTTCGCGATCCCAAAATGCTATAATAAGCACAGGAACCCGGGCCTTCGATAATCCGATAAAGTTCCGCCAAAGGAAATGAGGCACTTGATATGAAAAATAACGAGGCATTGAACGTTTTAACAAAAGAACAATTGATACAGTTGATCGGTATCTATTCCAAGAACTGGCTCGCCATGGATGGCGTATGGTTTCAGTCCGTGGAGCGGAAATTGGGGATGGACGAAGCCATGTTCCATGATGAGCAGGCATGGAAAAGATTCACCGTCATCGAAGCGAGAAGAATCAAAGAGTTTCTTCAGCTACCGGAGCAAGCCGGTTTGGAAGGGCTTAAAAAGGCGTTGTCATTTCGGTTTTATGCCAATATTAATAAGGATGAAGTCAGCATCAGCGGGAATACCCTCACCTACCGCGTCATAGAATGCAGAGTTCAAACCGCCAGACAGCGAAAAGGCATGGATTTTCATCCCTGCAGGGCGGTCGGAATTTTTGAATATTCTGAATTTGCCAAAGTTATCGATAAGCGCATTTCGTGCAAATGCCTGAGCTGTTATCCCGAGATCAACGATCAGTCCTGTTGCTGTTCCTGGCTATTTGTACTGGATGATGGCGCTGAATGAAATAAGGATCGACCTGGACCTGGATTCAACGGATTGAACGGATGAACGGGAATTAAAACACTGATTGGTACAAGGGGTTTTGGATCAAGCGAATCCTTGAATCAGGCGGATTAAGGTTCGACCTAACCTCCAGCTCCTTCCCTGAACAAGGAAGGAGAGTGGTCATTTCCGAAACGTGATTTGAGACCGGAAGAACTGGGTTGCAGTTACATGTTTGAACATACCGCCATGCACCTTCGAACGTTCTGCCCCACGTCCCCCGGCGATCATCTCTCCTTCCCTTGCCAGGGAAGGAGGGGAGGATAGGTGAGGCCCGAACCCGAACCCGGCTTCAAGGACTGAACGGATGGCTAGGATTTAAAACACCCGTTGGTACAAGGATTTTGGATCAAGCGAATCCTTGAATCACGCGGATCAAGGTTCAGACAATCTTTTTTGATTGCATACCTTCCATAAAAAATGCCGACATAAATATAAGTAGCCGGTATTGAAAATAAAAAATCAAGACGGGGAGGAACTGAAGATGGTTGTTGATGGCATGATGGAATCGTTCGATGGGACAAAGCTGCATTTCCGCAAGGACATTCCTGAGCATCCCAAGGCAGTGGTGGTCATTGTGCATGGGCTCTGCGAGCATCTGGGGCGTTACGAGTATCTCACCGGGAAGTTGTTTGGGAAGAATTTCAGCGTCTATCGCTTTGACCATCGCGGCCATGCCCAGTCCGAGGGGAAACGGGTTTTTTATCAGAATTTTCACGAGTTGGCCGACGATGTGAACGCTGTCGTTCAATGGGCCGCCGATGAGAATCCCAACCTCCCGGTATTTTTGATCGGCCATAGTATGGGCGGGCTGGCGGTTACCCTTTTCGGCACCAAATATCCGGGCAAGGTCAAGGGCATCGTGTTGTCGGGAGCGTTAACACGCTATAATCTGCACGTTTTAGGTGAACTCCCCCTGGCGCTGCCAGCGGATACCTATGTGCCGAATGCGCTCGGCGACGGAGTATGCGGCGACCCGGACGTGATCGAGGCGTACGGCAAGGATCCGCTGGTGGAAAAGCAAATCTCCATCGGGCTGATGAATTGTTGTTATTACGCGGTGGAATGGCTGAAGGAAAATCCGCGGCAGTTTACCGATCCCGTATTGATCCTGCACGGTTGCCGCGATGGGCTGGTCAGCGAGAAAGATTCCCGGGACTTTTTCGGGGAGATTGCTTCCGAGGACAAGTCGCTGAAGATTTATGCCCAGCTATGCCATGAGATCTTCAACGAAAAATGCCGCGACGAAGTAATGGATGAAGCCATCGCTTGGCTGGAAAAGAGAGTCTGACCCAAATACCGGAGTCCGGTAATCCTTAAATCCGCGAACCATGGTTCTGATAATTTCCGAACCATCCTCATTAAAACATTAGACTCCAATCAACATTAGCTCCGGCTAATCGCATTGTTTATCCCAATCAAACGGACCGGCGGCCGCGCCGGTCCGTTTTTCTTCGGGACGGAAATGTGCAACGATTAAGCTATACAAGGTTTTCCGCGGGAATATTCCTTTTCGCGAGGATACTCGGGATTTCTATTCGCCATACCGTTGTGGGAAGATAACTTCCAAAATTTATTAAAAAACTTTCGGAAAACTATTGCATTCATGAAACGGACGTGATATTATTTAGACACAACGAATCATTCTTCCAAGGAAATGATTCGGGGGAGCCAGAACCGCCCGGCCGGGGGTCTTTCCCAAGATCAAGAAGTCAAGTTGGACTAAAAAATTAAATTTTAACAATTGAAGGAGGACCCCATGATGAATTTTTCGATTGCCGACCGGATTCGCCGTTCCCAAAACATGCTCGCGGGACTCAACGCCAATAGCGAAAAATTGGCCAAACGCGGCATCGACGCCCAGTTTTTGACCCAGTACACCGCGGAGTACCAGACCGCCATCGATTTGGACGGCGAGCACGAGGCGGCCAAGGCCCGGGCCAAGGAGCGGACCGCTGCCTTCCACAGCCAGCTGGAGAAGGCCGACGAGTACTATGCCCAAGCCCGGAAACTGGTCAAGCTGGAGATCCCCCAAGATCTGTGGAAAGAATTCGGCATCTATGACGAACGGTGAGTGAATCCCAACGCCGCCCTTCCCGGATGCCGGGAAGGGTGGCGTCATTTTTCGGTCCCCGCAACCTCCCGCAACCGGCGGGGCCCGGCCGCCGAAATCGCAATTCTAACCGCTTCATAACGCCAATATACTGTAGAAACTGGCGTTTTTTTGGGAGGATTAGCGATGCGAAGCCCGGTATGGAGCAAGCTCAAGGTGTTGTTCGGAGCTTTGTTGGTCACGTTATTCACGGTTTCATTGATGATTTTTCCGGCGGAGGGGGTCAAGGCGGCCGTCGCCGGACTGCGGGTCTTTTGGGAAGTGGTCCTGCCGTCGTTGTTGCCGTTCTTTGTGCTGTCCGAGATTCTTTTGGGAATGGGCGTGGTCCATTTCCTGGGGGTGCTCTTGGAGCCGTTGATGCGGCCGCTCTTCAATGTCCCGGGGATCGGCGCCTTCGCCCTCTCGATGGGGCTGGCGGCCGGCTATCCCATGGACGCGGTGATCACCGGCAAATTCCGGCGCAGCGGGATGTGTACCCGGGTCGAGGGGGAGCGGCTGCTCTCCTTCACCAACACCGCCGACCCGCTCTTCATCTTCGGCGCGGTGGCGGTGGGCATGTTCGGCCGGCCCGACCTGGGGGCGGTGATGGCCATCGCCCACTATGTCTCCAGCTTCAGCGTGGGCGTGGCCTTTAAATTCTACAAGAAATCCCCGGCCTCCGAGGAGCAAACCCGGGAAGTCTTTGACCGGGGCATGCTCCGCCGGGCGGTGCGCGCCCTCTTCAAGGCGCGCCGCGACGACGGCCGGCCCATCGGCCGGCTCTTTGGCGACGCGGTCAAGGAATCCATCACCACGCTATTGATGATTGGTGGGTTTATCACGCTGTTCGCGGTGCTGGTAAAGATGATGGACGTCTTCAGGGTGATGGGGGCGATCACGCCGCTGCTCGGCGGCTTCCTGCGCCTGTGCGGGCTGGACCCCGATCTCGCCGGGGCGGTCTTCAATGGCGTGCTCGAGATCGACCTGGGCACGATGGTCGCCAGCACCGCCGCCGCCCCGGTGCTGGATAAGGTGATGATCGCCAGCTGGATCATCGCCTGGAGCGGGCTGTCCGTTCATTGCCAGGTGGCCAGCGTGATTCATGACACCGACATCGGGATGGGGCCGTATGTGGCCGCCCGCTTCCTGCACGGCGTCTTCGCCGCCTTTTATACCTGGATCCTCATGGGGCCGCTGGCGCCGGTCCTCGCTCCGCTGCACCGGGCGGTCGCTGCCACCCGCTGGAACCCCATCGACCGGCTCGTGCTGTCCGGCCAGCAGATGTTGGCGGTGCTGGGAATTCTGCTCCTGGCGTCGCTGGCGGTTTATATCTCCAAACGGTATGCGCTGGTGTGGGTGAAAAAGTAGCGATGCAGCAAAAGCCCTCGCGGCTTTCAGATAGGCCAGACCGAGCCGTCCCCGGACGGCTTTTCTAATGGGCCGGACCCTCCCGTGGCCCCGTTATATCACCCGTTATATTACAAGAACGTAAAATCTGGCGCCCCGCGGCTGATTATTACGACAACCGGCAGGAAGGAATAGCCAATAGTCGAAGTATACACCACAGCGTTGAATGCATCCAAAGGATAGGACGACTTGAGTTCATTGCGCAAAGAAATCATACTGCTTTTGGCAGCCGTTTTCCTGCTGGTCCTCGGCGCCTGCATCGTGGGCACGATCCTGACGCCGTACGCCGAGAGCCTGGGCGCCGGCGGCGTGGTGATCGGGGCCATGGCCGGATCGCTCTATATCGTGCGCCTGTTCGTGGGGACGCCCATCGGCCGGCTGGCCGACCGGCGCGGGACCCTGGCGGTGCTGCGCTATAGCCTGATGCTTTATCCCCTGGTGGCGGTGGCCTATTGGCTGGCGGGCAACGTGCCGGTGCTGATCGCCGCCAGGCTGTTGCACGGCTTGGCCTCGGCGATGATGCTGCCGATGGCCATGGCCTATATGGGAGAGGTCAGCCCGGCCGGCCGCGAAGGGTATTACATGGGCCTTTACAATACCGTCACCATGGTGGCGGGCGGCGTCGGGCCGCAGGCCGCCACGATCATTGCGGCGCGTTACGGCAACCGGGCCACGTTTTTCACGTTATTCGTCTTCGCCTTGCTGTCGTTGGTCATCTTCCTGCTACTACGCAGGAGGGAAGAACGCCGGGATACCTCCCGCCAGAGCGCGGCGGTCCGGGAGCCGCTATGCACCCGGGAGCTGCTGCGCAACCGCGGCCTGCTGGCAGTGTGCAGCGTGAATATGGCCTTCGCCGTCATTTCCTGCCTGATGGGGTTCTTTTTCATCTTATATCCGCCGACGCGCGGCATCAGTCTGGTGCTGACCGGAACAATCATCGCCGTCTACAATGTAACCAGCGGCCTGGCCCAAATTCCTTTGGGCCGCTTCGCCGACCGCTACGATAAGTTCCGCCAGATCCTGGGCGCCGGCATCGCCACAGCCGCTATCCTGGTTTTTTTCCCTTTCGTGAGCCATGGTTGGGCCATGATGCTGCTGATGGCGGTCCTCGCCGTCTGCAGCGCGGTTCTGCTCTCGGCCTCGTCAGCCTGCGCCACCATTCTGGGCCGATCGGCGGGCATGGGGAGCACCATGGGCTTTTTGGGGACCGCCAACAGCGTCGGAATGGCCCTGGGCAGCCTGGTGCTGAGCCTGATGCCGCAACGTTTCGGGATCGAGTCCCTCTTTTACCTGGCGGCCGGGATCACCCTCGGCTGCACGCTGCTCTTCGCGGCGCTCTGGAAACTGCAGGACCCGGCGCGCCGGGGCGAATTGGAAAACCGCGCCGTTGCGCCGGAGGGATAATGACCGCCGGAGTCGCGGCCCGGGAAACCCTTGATTCGGATTTTTAAAATTTTTAAAGGAGGAAAGAGCCTTTTGCAAGGTCTTCTGTCACGACAAGGCTTAACCGGTCCGGAGCTGGAGCAGATCCGGGAGCTGGAGGCGGCTTGCGCGGAGCGCCAGCCCCTGAATATGAAATTGAACTGGGAGATGCTGACCGAGCGTCCGGCCGGGGAGACCAATGATTTCCTGTATTACGAGGCCGGCCGGCTCGTCGGTTTCCTGGGGCTGTACGGCTTTGCGACCCAGCCGCGCGAGATCGAGGCTACCGGGATGGTCCATCCCGACTGGCGGAGGCGGGGCATCTTCGGCTGGCTCTTCGCAGCCGCCCATCGGGAGTGCCAGTCCCGGGAGGTGGAACGGCTGCTGCTCATCAGCGAACGGGCCTCGGCCCCGGGAATCCGCTTTGCCGAGGCCAGCGGCGGGCAATACGCCTTTTCCGAGTACCGGATGCGCTTTGACGGAAGGACCGTCCCGGACTTTCCCGCACGCGGCCTCCGGCTGCGGCAGGCGACGGCCGCCGACCGGCCGGTGCTGCAACAGATCGACGCGGTCTGCTTCGGCCTGGCCGAAGACGACAGCGGCGGACTGGAACGCTGTCAGGCGACTTACCTGGCGGAGGCGGAGGGCCGGGTCGTCGGCAAGATCGGCTTATTGCAGGAGGGGGAGGACGCCTACATCTTCGGGTTCGGGATTCGCCCCGAGTTCCGCGGCCAGGGTTACGGCAGGGAGGCCTTGAGCTTGACGCTCCGGCAGGCGCTGGCCGGACCGGTCCGGTCGGTGATCCTGGAAGTGGCGGTCCAAAACGAGCGGGCCTTGTCGCTCTACCAGTCCTGCGGATTTGAAAGGATTACGGCCTATGATTATTACGAGTTTCCGCTGTAAGCGCGGTGAACCGGAAATAGCCGGGGATAGCGAGGGGCTCGTGAGGAAACCGGCGGACCGGAAGGAGGAAACGATGATCCATCCCATCAAAAACCGGCGCAGTATTCGTAAATACCGCGACCAGGCGGTGCCGGATGATCTGGTGCTGCAGGTCCTGGAAAGCGCCAGATGCGCGCCTTCGGGCGACAATACCCAGCCCTGGCGGTTCATTGTGGTCCGGGAGGAATACACCCGGCAGAAGCTGGCGGAGGCCGCCCACAAGCAGGCTTGGATGATGATGGCGCCGGTCCATGTCGTCGCGGTCGCCGACATCCGGGTGCGGGTCCGGGACGGAGAGATCGCGCTTGATGAGACCAGCCCGGAGTGGGAGCTGAAGCAGATCATCCGCGACACGGCCATCGCCATGGAGCATCTGGTGCTGGAGGCGGAGAGCCTGGGACTGGGCACGTGTTGGGTGGCCTGGTTTACACAGGCGGCGATCCGGCCGCTGCTGAACATTCCGGCCGATAAGTACGTGGTGGGCATTATCACCCTCGGCTACCCCGACGAGGCGCCCCGGGCGCGGCCCCGCAAGAAGCTGGAGGAACTGGTCCGCTATGAACATTGGTGAGTCCGGGAGATGCCCGGCCGCTCCATGCCGCAACCCGGGGAGGTAAAAATGGAAGTTCTGGTTTGGCTCTTTAACGAATTTGAGACGCTGGACGTCTTCGGACCGGTGGAGGTCCTAGGAAAGCTGCCGGCGGTGACGGGGTTCCGCTTTGTCTCGCTGCATGGCGGAATCATCACCAGTTCGCAGAAGGTTCCCATCATCACCGAACGTTATCAGCTCCGGCGGCCCGATCCGGGATTCATTCTGTTGTTGCCCGGTGGTTTCGGCACCCGCCGGGAGGTCGACCATCCGCCGCAGCTGCAAGCTCTGCGCCAGTTGGTCGAGGCGGCCGGTTTTGTCCTGTCCGTCTGCACCGGCGCGGCGCTGCTGGCCAGGACCGGCTCGCTCGACGGCAAACAGGCCACCACCAATAAACGGGCTTTCGGCTGGGTGGCCGAGCAGGGACCCCAGGTGGAATGGGTCAAAAAAGCGCGCTGGGTCCGGTCCGGCAATCTCTACACCGCTTCGGGCGTATCGGCCGGAATGGACATGGCCCTGGGCTTCATCGCCGATCAGTTCGGGCAGGCCGTGGCGGAGCAGATCGCCGCTGGCATCGAATATTTGTGGAACCGGGACCGGGAAGCCGATCCGTTCGCGATGGATTAGAAGCCATGTGATAAAGTCTCCTTCCAACCGATTCAGCCCGGGAAAGGTTTGAAAATCTCTGAGCTTTTGTGTTCACCCTGCCCTTCGGACTGGGTTTATCACAACGCTTTTAGGGAAAAAAGGTGTTCGCCGAAGGGGGCCGCGATTTGGAAAACCTGCGGAAGTATGGAACGCCGCCTTTTGCCGTGGCGGTGGTTCACGGCGGGCCGGGCGCGCCCGGGGAGATGGCGCCGGTGGCGCGGGAGCTCGCCGCCGGCGGCCGGGGGGTCTTGGAGCCCTTGCAGTCTGCGACGACGCTGGACGGACAGGTCGCGGAGCTGGCGGCGGTCCTGGAGCGTCACGGCAGTTTGCCGCTGACTCTGATCGGCCATTCCTGGGGGGCGTGGCTCAGTTTCATTCTGGCCGCCCACTATCCCGACCGGGTCAAAAAGCTGGTCCTGGTGGGGAGTGGCCCGTATGAGGCCCGCTATGTTCCACTCATCCACGAGACCCGGATGAGCCGGCTGACGGAGGAGGAGCGCCGCCAAGCCGAAGCCTGCCTCGCGGCACTCGGCGATCCCGGGGCCGCCGGCAAACAAGAGCGGATGAAACAGTTCGGCCGGTTGATGTCCAGGGCCGATTCCTACGACCCCCTCCCGCCCGCCGGGGAGGAGCTGGAGATGCAACCGGAGGTCTTCGGAAAGGTGCTCGGCGAAGCGCTGGAGTTGCGCGAGAGCGGCGCGCTGTTGCGGCTGGGCGCCCGGATCGCCTGCCCGGTGGTGGCGATTCACGGCAGTTACGATCCCCACCCCTTCGCCGGGGTCCGGCAGCCGCTGGCAGGAGTCCTGCGCGACTTTCGCTGGTTCCTGTTGCCGGACTGCGGCCATTCGCCCTGGCTGGAACGGAAGGCAAAAACGCGTTTTTACGAGATTTTGGAGCGGGAATTGGAATGAACCGGGCATGGACTTTCGGGGCGGCCGCTGAGATTCGTTCCCCAAAGGGCGGGGAATTATCAAAAAAAGGTGAAACGCCCGGGCGGTCCAATCGGATCGCTTTTCGGGCTAAAAAAGAAGTTTTTCAAAAGAAATCGCAAATCACCTCGGATTTTATCCGCCGGGAACTTTTCATAAGGAAATTGGTATGACTTGCTGAAAATGGTCGTTTTGCTTAGTGCTTCAAAATTATGGGCGCCATATTATATCCTAAATCCGTGAACTAAACAGATACAAAACCAGGGAAACCAGTGATAAATCTAGAATGATCGTAGGTAGAAAGACACACCTGCGAGGTTAAAAG
>NZ_SLUN01000069.1 GCF_004340685.1 Hydrogenispora ethanolica
CGCTTCGCTCCAGCCCGACAGCCGCATCTGTGTTACGATTTTTTGGGTCTCCGTTCTAATCACTCTAATCACTCCAACTTGCTTCAAAACGCTCCGTTGAACATTTTGAACCTTCTTGGAGTAAATTGTACCTTCCCAAACATCCCCTTTCAAGGTGAGCGGCGGTTTGACGGTTACGGTTATTGAGTCCTTTTTACCTCTTAAAAAAACAAAAATGGCAGCAAGAGCCGCCATTTATAAACAGGAACATTGAATTCAAAGAAAAAAATACTCATTTCATTTTAAAAGTCTGACAACAGGTATCATCATTGGCATCCGCCGGAGTTGCCTTTAAGCTTTTTAAATTCGCATTGGGGGAAAAACCGCCCTCTTCGTCATTCTGAATGACGATCTGTTGAGCTTCGCATAAGTTTCCGGAAGTCCAGTATTTACAGTTGTTTACGGTACAGTTGACATCGGGCATTCTCATCGCTCCTTTCGTTATTAAAATGCGGTTATAGATTATCCATCTTGAAGAATCTTATTCAGTGCGGAGCGATGTTTGACGTCAATCAAAAACGAAAAAACCCGGTTGAACCGGGTCTTTCTTCTGATTGCTGCAGATTCAAATTACTGTGGATACTGGGCAATCTTGTTTTTATACTTTGGGATGGACAACACTTGAATCTTCTGTGGCGGCCAGAAAATGAAAAATGCTTTGCCTACCACATTTTTCAAAGGCACAAAACCGACGTCGGGATCCCGGCTATCTTTGCTGCCATTGCGGTTATCGCCCATCACGAAAACGGTTCCCTCCGGGACAACTTGAAAATCATAGTTGGAGAAGGTTTTTTCCTTGATGTACTTTTCGTCCAGTTCGGTTCCATCCACATAAAGTTTGGAATCTTGAACATAAACTGTTTGGCCGGGACCGGCGATCACCCGTTTAATAAATTTCTTGGTAGGATCCTTCGGATATTTCAAGACGATAATATCGCCTGTCTTGGGAATGCGCATTTGAAAAATGAATTTGTTGACCAATAGCCGTTCCCCATCGCGTAAAGTGGGCTCCATTGAAGTCCCCTTCACCAGGAAGGACTGCATCACAAAGATGATGATAAAGAGGATAGTAAGAACCGCGATAGCAAATGCCTCAATGTTTTCACGGTATTCCGATTTTTGGATCCCGAGCATGGGGACGGCCTCCCTTGAGTAAGTTTATTCTTCGCGACGTTCTTCGATACGAGCGGACTTTCCGGAACGTTCCCGCAAATAATATAGTTTTGCCCGGCGTACTTTACCTCTCCGCTCCACCTGGATTTTATCCAGCATCGGGGAATGAACCGGAAAAGTTCTCTCCACGCCGATACCCTGGGACACTTTCCGGACCGTAAAGGTCTCCTTCAAGCCGCCATGGCTCCGGCGGGTAACCACACCTTCAAAAACCTGAATCCGCTCTTTGCCGCCTTCGACAACTTTCACATGAACTTTTACGGAATCTCCCGGTGCAAAAACCGGAATATCGGAACGTAATTGTTCCCGTTCGATAGCATCAATAATATTCATCAGCAAAAAACCTCCTTTCCAAAGCTATTAAGGTTTAATATTGTATTTTTCCATCAAAAATCTCTGTTCCGCTTCGGTTAAATTGGCGTCCTTCAACAGGTCGGGCCGTCGTTGTGCGGTCCGGACGATGGCTTGTTCACGGCGCCACGCTTCAATTTTGGCATGGTGACCGGAGAGCAGGAGTTCCGGAACTGCCGAACCTTCAAATTCCACCGGTCTCGTATACTGCGGGAAATCCAACAAACTACCGGTAAATGAATCCCGCACCGCGGATTCATCAGAACCCAGGGCACCGGGTATTAAGCGAACCAGGGCATCGCAGACCACCATTACCGCGAGTTCTCCGCCGGTTAATACATAATCACCAATGGAAAGCTCAAAGTCAGCCCATTGACGGATTCGTTCGTCAAAGCCTTCATAGTGGCCGCAGATAAAAATCAGATGTTCTTCAGCAGAAAGCTGCCGAGCTAATTTCTGGTCAAAGACTGCTCCTTGCGGAGTCATCAAAATTGTTTTTGCCAGGGGACGATCCTTTTTGACCGCTTGTAGGCAACGGTAGATCGGTTCCGGTTTTAAAACCATCCCGCTGCCGCCACCATAGGGAGAATCGTCGACCATTCGGTGTTTATCGGTGGTAAAGTCCCTAAAATTATGATAACGAAACTCTACCAAGTTTTGTTCCTGGGCCCGTTTTAAAATACTACAATTAAAAGGGCCGTCAAACATCTCCGGGAACAGTGTTAAGATCTGAATCAACATCAAATATCTTCCTCTAGCAAACCCTCGGGTAATTCGACAGTCATTTTCCCTTCCGTTAGATCGATCGATTGAATGACACTTTTGAGTGCCGGTAGGAGTATTGGTTTACCATCCCCTTGGATCCGGTAGACATGATTCGAACCGGTCTCCAAAATTTGATCGATCACACCCAGCAACCTTCCTGAGGTAGTAAAAACCCGTAGTCCCTCGATCTCATCAAAATAATAACGTCCTTGAGGTAGAGGCGGACGTTCGCTACGCGGAATGTAAATCAATCCTCGCCCGAGTAAGTTAGCGGCTGTCAAATCGTCAATACCGGCGAATTTTAGTAGGATGATTCCGTTCAAATCGCGGTACTTTTCGATGAAAAGCTCCTGCCAGCCAGATTGGGTGTGGAAAAAAACCCGCTTTACCTCTCCGAAACGTCTGGGATTTTCAGTCAAAGGGATGACCTTTAACTCCCCTTTAATTCCTTGTGCCTTAATGATCTCCCCGATAGCGATCAAGTCTGGCGTTTCCATTGTTTTATTTATTTCCCAATTCCACACTGATTTTGCGGTTATCGCGCACCGCGCAAGATTTAACCACTGTTCGGATGGCTTTAATGATCCTGCCCTGCTTGCCAATGACTTTACCAACATCTTCGGGATGGACGTTAATCTCCAACAGGGTTTGGTTGTTGCGCTCAATGTGGGAAACCCGGACATCTTCAGGATGGTCAACCAAGGCCTTGGTAATCTGTAAAACAAGCTCTTTCATGGAAACACCTCACATAATCACGCGATTACACCGACTTTTTTTAAGAGCCGCTTCACGGTGTCCGAAGGTTGAGCACCTTTTTTTATCCAGTCGGCTGCCTTTTCTTTATCAACAACCAATTCAACCGGATCGACAATCGGGTTGTAGTGACCGATAATCTCGATAAAACGTCCATCGCGAGGAGCTCTTGAATCGGCAACAACCAAACGATAAAATGGACGTTTTTTGGCTCCCATTTTGTTAAGACGAATTCTCACTGCCATATTTGTCACCTCCCTTCGAGAAAAGAAAGAATTTTTCATAATTTAAATTGTTGTCAAGCTAAAACGGCAATTTGGGCATTTTCCCTTTCCCGCCCATATCGGCAAATTGTTTCATCATTTTGCGGCTTTGTTCGAATTGTTGAAGGATCCGGTTGACATCTTGTACGGTGGTTCCCGAGCCGACCGCGATACGCCTTCTTCTGCTGCCATTAATGATACTGGGATTGGCCCGTTCCTGTTTGGTCATGGATTGAATAATGGCTTCTACTTTAACCATTTCTTTCTCATTGACCTGAACGCCTTTTAATTGTTTGGACATATTGCCGGGAAGCATGCCAAGTATCTGATCCAAAGGACCCATTTTTTTCATCTCACGCAACTGATCCAGAAAATCATCCAGCGTAAATTCGGCTTTGCGCATCTTGTCGAAGATGTTCTTCGCTTTTCCGGGATCGATGTTGCTCTGGGCCTTTTCGATTAATGTCAGGACATCGCCCATTCCCAAAACGCGGGAAGCCATCCGGGACGGATGAAAAACCTCCAGGTTTTCCATTTTTTCGCCTAAGCCGACGTATTTAATCGGGGCTTTGGTCACAGCCCGCACGGATAATGCGGCTCCACCCCGCGTATCACTATCGAGTTTGGTTAAAATGACCCCCGTCAGGCCGAGAGTCTCTTGAAAGGAATTAGCGACATTGACTGCGTCCTGACCGGTCATCGCGTCGATCACCAGTAGGATTTCATGAGGATTGACGCGCGCCTGAATCTCTTTTAACTCATTCATCAGTTCTTCATTGACATGAAGCCGGCCGGCCGTATCGATGATCACCAAATCGCGCTGATAGGCGATGGCATATTCGACACCTTGCCGCGCGATTTTCACCGGATCGGCGCCTTCCAGAGAAAAAACCGGTATATCCAATTGACCGCCCAGGACCTGAAGTTGTTTAATGGCAGCTGGGCGATAAATGTCGGCAGCAATTAATAGCGGACGCCGCCCCTGTTTTTTAAGTAAACCGGCCATCTTCCCTGCAGTGCTGGTCTTTCCGGCTCCTTGCAGTCCGACCAGCATGACGATGGTCGGTGGGCGATCCGCTAACTTTAAAGGAGCCTCATGCTCACCCATCAGCTTGGTCAGTTCTTCATAAACAATCTTAATAACCTGTTGACCGGGGGTTAAGCTATTCAAGACTTCTTGCCCGATGGAACGTTCCTTCACTGTGGCGATAAAATCTTTTACGACTTTAAAATTGACGTCAGCTTCCAATAACGCAAGGCGAACTTCCCGCAAAGACTCTTCAATATTTTTTTCACTGAGTTTGCCCATGCCGCGAAGGCGTTTGAAAGTATCTTGTAATTTATTGGAAAGGTTCTCAAAAACCATTACTGAACCTCCTAATCTTCCTGAGAATCCAATAAGCTTTGAATTACTTGATGAATGCCGGTAATTTCCGTATAAACCCGGTCATCCTTAGTCACCGTAGCCAACAAGGAATTTAATCTGTCGGCCACCTGCGATAAAATTCGTTGTTCATCCAAGAAACGCTTGACGAGACCCAATTTGGTTTCAAATTCTTCCATCGTTCGCTCGGTACGGTGCAGCAAATCATGAACCGCTTGGCGTGAAACGCCCTCCGCCTCGGCGATCTCGGCTAATGACCAATCTTCGCCATAGTATAGTTGTAAGACGTTTCGCTGCTTCTCTGTTAATAAACCACTATAAAAATCGAAGAGTAATCCGGTGCGAACTAACTTCTCCAAAAAGGATCCTCCAGATGTCAAGTAGTTTTACTTAACAGTGATAGTATAAACATATTCACCAGGGTTGTCAATAAAAAATTACGGTTTGGTCCCTCCATCTTGATGATTGGGTCGGTAAAATTTGGCATAATTCACTGTTTCCCCCTGAATTGTGAAACTACCGGATGTGGCAGGATAAGTGCAGGCTGAGTGCGAATTCCATTCTTAAGCCAATTTAGAAGCCATGTGATAAAGTCTCTTTCCAAACGATTCGACTGGCAAGAGGATTTCAAAACGACTTTATCACTTGCTTCTCTGAGCTTTTGTGTTCACCCTGGCCTTCGGACAGGGTTTATCACAACGCTTTTAGATACGTGCAATTTTCGGATTCGCGTGGCTTGCCCGTTAGAACACTTCGTTCATAAGGAGGATACAGATGAAAAAGCAATTCTATTCCATTGTGATTGCCTCCATCTTGATATTGACGCTGGCTTCCATAAGCTTTGCGGCAGTCGGACGACGTGATTATGCAATTGGGTGGCAGGTTTCCCGGCCCGTCAGTGGGTTAAGTTTGAAGTTCCCGTTGAGCAATTCCTACTACCTTCAGCCAATTTTAGCATTAAGCATGACGGAAAACGAGGAAAATTCTAATGGCCGACTGGGCGTAGGAATACGGGGAATTTACGATTTACCCACTCGAAATGATTTTCATCCTTATGCCGGGGCCGCTTGGGGATATTTCGAAAAGTTCAAGAATATCCATTCGAATGACACGACGGCATCAGAATCCGCGCGAGGCTTCCAAGGATTTTTCGGTGTTGAATACCGGAAGTATCTATTACGGCCAGCATTGGAGATCGGCATGGGCAGTTTTCATAATGCGGATGGGAGTTCTTATGCGGGATTAACCTATAATTTATCCCTCATGTATTATTTTTAAAACCTGCTAAAACTGGCCATGGATAACACAATTCTTTCCACTTCGCTTGGCGTGATAAAGTGATTTGTCAGCCAGCTCGACTAGATGTAAGTAATTTTTGGTCTGCTCCGGCAAGGTAGCGATTCCAGCGGAGAGCGTGACACTTGTGGATAAATCCTCAAGGGTTCGTTGAGCAACCGTTGTCCGAATGTGCTCGGCGATTTCCGTTGCCAATTCACTGTCGGCATTCCAAAGGACGAGCACAAACTCCTCTCCGCCATAACGGGCTGCAATATCATCCTTGCGAACCGCTTGATTCAGCACAGCGGCTACAGTTTTAAGCAGAATATCACCGGCGGGATGCCCATAGCTATCGTTATATTTCTTAAAATTATCAACATCCAGGAGAATCAGGGATAGCGGGAAACCCCTATCAAGAGCCTCTCTAACCTTTTGAGGGACCCATTCGTCAAAATACCGGCGGTTGAAGAGACCCGTCAAACCATCTCTATCGGCTTGGGCTCGAACTGTTCGAAGCTTAGCGACCTGTTGCAAAGCATTGCCGCATTGACCGGCGATGCTCGTTATGATTCGAATCTGTGTATCACTCATGACCCCCTGGGTGCTATCCGCAATCATGAGTACTCCTGCAACTTCCCGGTCGACCACAATCGGAAAGGCTGAAAGCGTTCGAATTGGAGTCTCGCTGAAAATTCGAGTCAATTCGGGATGCCTTGTAATATCGGTACAAATCAAAGGCTCTTTAAAAACCTGCAGTGGAGCCAAAGAAAGGCTATTTTTACGAAGCGGATTTTCGCGGTAATGATCAAGCCAGTCCTGTTTCCACCCTGACGATTCATAGATTTTGAGCTGATCGTCTTCAAAAAGGGCTAAAGCAGGCAATAAAGCTGGATTGTTGTGAAGCACCGCTTTGATGGTATAAACAAAAATATCATCCAACTCCGAACTGGCAGTAACCTCCAATGCATAGTCGGTCAGACGTTCCAATTTTAAACTCCATTGGGACAATTCTCTGGAGGCTTCCTCGGACGCTCGATACGTACGGCTGATTAGGAAACTGCCAAAAATCCCAAAGCCGTAGAGATAGGCGATTTTCACAATCGCTTCAGGCGCCGGAAACCTTTGGAAGCCGGTTTTTGAATAAGTAGCGATGATCAAAATTACTGAGACGACCGTCGACCATCCGAAGACACCGGCATATTGAAAATGAATGATCGCGCCGATGAGCGGCAAGAATAAAAAAGGGCACAGCCAGCTATCAACGCCTCCGGTCTTCCCAATCATATAGCTTGTCACTGCCAAGTCTATGATGATAAAGGGAATTCGTAGGATGTGGGTCGCCCAGTAACCGCAGCGGGGTATGAATAGGGAAAAGAGATTAAGGCTCAAATAAGCCCCAGCGATTAAATAGTCCGCTTTTTCACCGTTTGCACCTAGGGTCAACAAAATAAGGAAAGCGTTGCCGATGGCAAGCTTGATACGAACCTCTGCCAAGGAACTAGCAAAAGCTACTTTTCGACTCCTTTTGAATTCACGATTTCCTTCCACCATTATCCTCCAATAACAAAGATTTGAAGGTAATTGGCAAAAAAATCTAATATGGAATGTGGCATATAATGTGCAAAAAGGGACGCTATAATTTTAAACAACCACTTTTTTCGGAGAATGCTCGATCTTCGTTTTTCTACCGCAAACCCGCAGCAGATACGGACGGAATTGAATCATGGAGGTATAATTAGCGAGAACAATCATTTGCTCCCCAGGTTGCAAATGGTTTGCCAATTCATGAAAAGCCCGTTTCGTTGAATAATCAACTGTTAAAGGCACTTCAGGCGGATTGCTGTACTTCACGCGCAGGGCCATATCGCCCGCTCTTGTCCCACTGGTGACAATTTCCTTGATACCGGATACTTTCCATAAATTCTCCAAAGAGACATCCCATATCCAAGAAACATCTTTGCCATCGGCAGGGAGATCATTCAAAAGGAGCAGGATTCGTTTATCGCCCGGGGACTGTGATAACAACTGCAGAATGTGGTTAAATCCGACCGGATTCTTGACTAAAAATAAAAATATCGGAAAGCCGCCGCATTCAAACCTTTCGCTCCTGCCATAGCTGGGAGTTACCTCACCAATGACTTTTTTAACTCGTTCCATATCGCCGCCCAAATGAAGGCAGACGGCGGCAGCGGCCAAAACGTTAAGCGTATTGAAAACTCCGGGCAATTTGGTTTTAACTTCGACGAGCTGCTGCTGATAACCCAAATTAAACCGGCAACCGTTTAAATAATCCACTCGTAGCGTTTCGGCCCAGATATCAAGGTTGGGGAGGTTCGATACCTCAAAGTCAGTACTGGCACCGGTATCTTTTTCAACGAGGAGGCCGGCCTCAACAGCAGCAATCTCCTCCTTTAAGCCAAAATATAGTCGATTTTCAGCAGAGACCACTGCTCCAATCCGGGCAATATTGGGGTCGTTGCCATTGAGGACAACGTTACATTCCTGTTGTGCGTCCCGAATCAAATCCATAATCCGGTTTACATTGGAGTCCACTTCGCCATAACGATCCAGTTGATCGCGGGAGAAATTAGTGATGACCAATAACTTCGGCTGAAATAATCGGAATGACTTAATCAACACTGCCTCATCGATTTCGAAAACAGCGTAGTCAGCCATATATGGAGCGGACAGATTCAACTCATCCAATAGAATGCTGGTGACAATTCCTGCAACCAAGTTAGCGCCACGGGCGTTCGTAGTTACACGCCAACCGTGTTCTCTCATGAGTTCAACCAATATTTTAGTGGTTGTAGTCTTGCCGTTTGTTCCGGTAATCGTCACCCAGCCATTTTTAAATCGGGGCACTAATAATGATACTAAATTAGGAAAAAGCGTTAATACGATTCGTCCTGGGAAGTTGGTACCTTCCCCGATATTGGTTAGTCGCGTCAAATGGTATACGATTCGTACAATCAACGCGGCTGTAAATATTTCGAATTGGCCCAGCCAATGCTTTCTGCTCATCGACATTCCGCCTTTAAAAAATGGGGCCTGCGGACCCGGCTCATGACATACTCACGGGTCTCTTTTTCTAACTGATCGTCCAATGGCGCCAAGTCTACCCGACCATATTTACGTTGCAAAGCCAAACGGAGTAAATAATCGGCCAGTTCCGGGTTCTTAGGAAGTAGCGGCCCATGCAAATACGTGCCAATACAGTTTCGATAACGCGCCCCTTCACTTCCGTCTTTGCCATTATTGCCAAAACCTTTTACGACTCTTCCCAGCGGTCGGCAACCTGGACCAAGGTAAGTTCGACCGGAATGGTTTTCAAAACCAATCAGTTGTAGCTTAGTCCCTAATTCCGGCTCCGCTTGAACAATCACGTTGCCGATGGCCCGGACATGGCCGCCTTCGGTTCGCAGGTCAAAAACGGAGATTCCTTGTAAAGGCGGACCCTGTAATGGACGGTAGTATTCGCCCAACAACTGAAGGCCTCCGCAAATTGCCAGCATAACCAGGCCATCTTCAATGCTGGCCCGTAGATTTACAGCCTTGGTTTGCACCAAATCGGCTCCGATTTTATATTGTTCCTTATCCTGACCGCCGCCAAAAAACGCCAGATCATATGCGCTCAAATTGGGACGATCGCCAATTCCGATTTCATCCACGACCAAGTCAATACCGCGCCAGCGGCAACGTTGTGATAACACCTGGACATTGCCGCGATCACCGTAAAGATTCATCAGCGTGGGGTAAAAATAGGCCAGTCTGAGTTCCATCAATCCACCTGGGAATTTTTCTTCAGAGTAATTCCATAATATTTCGCTAGTTTTCAAGGAATTCCTTCGCAAAATAACCCAAACTCTCTGAGATTATTTTACCGAAAATTCATTTTTTTAGTATGTTTGTAAACCCTCTATACAACGAAAAAAACCGGGTTTAATTCGAGACCACTGAAAAAGTCCATTAAATAAAAGAGCAGAAAAAAAGCCTTGGAAATACTATTCAACCGCAGTAATTTCAAGGCTTTTATGATATAATTAAG
>NZ_SLUN01000070.1 GCF_004340685.1 Hydrogenispora ethanolica
CATTGGATTCCCTCCCAGAACATTTGTTCTTTAGTTTATTTTATCACGAACATATGTTCTGGTAAAGCCCTTCCGGATCTAAATTTATAATCATCGCTTGAGTTCTTTTGTGGATTACGTCAATAGCGGGGAAGAACATATTTGTTTAGCAGATGTCCAAACTTCGGTTGTTGCACCAATAATTGCTCTGAAAGGGCGAGGCTTGAATTTACCTTTGGAAAGGACGTTTGCGGATGGCAGTGTTAGTTATGACAGTAACGGCTATGATAAGAATCCCTTGGCGATCAACAATCAATGGCGGTGGTCGCTGCCGTGTTTCTTTACATATGACGGAAATTTTACACTGTACCTTACCTTCCTGGCGGAACGGGGTATAAATATGGGACGGTTATTTCAAATAATTATTCCATTGGGCAACAACGGTTTAATGTGGTTAATTCAAATGGGGTCATCTATGCAACCCCTTATTCACAAAGCGGTAATCAAATTAATGAAGTTTATTTGAATGACGGAACCCATCTTCAATTTAATCCCGAAAATGATACGGAAACCATTACTGATTCCAATGGAAACATAATGACCATCACAGTTCAAAAGTTTAACTGTTACAACGGTAGCGGAACATCCGTCGTACCTAGGCTGAGTATACGTTCTATACCTATGATCAGTATGGGAACATGATTGCGACGAAAGATGCCAATAGCAATATACTTTATTTTGATTATTCCTGGAAGTACAATTATGCGTATTTAACTCGAATTTACAAACAAGACGGTACTACCATTGCATCTTACAGTTATGATATGGATGCTAACCAGCAGTCCGGTTTTGATAATGGCAAGCCCATCCAAGCGACGGATCCGAAAGGGAACTCTTTTCTTTATAGCTATGACGGCATCGGCAGATTGACCACTGAAACCCTTGATAATCCCGATCCTAAGGTTGGATTTACCCGAAGTGTGACATATGATGATGCCAATAGCATCATATCGTTTCAATTTGGCAACGATACCGCCGGTTGGCAGTATGGTAAGGTTCTTTATGATCCTATCTTCGGAGAATTCCGTCGAATTCAGCGTCAATTAGACGGTAATTGGGTAACGCTCAAGGAATTAGCTTATGATAGCAATGGCAATGGGGTAATGGGTAATGAAAAGGAAAATTTGGTTTGTCATAATTCTGATTATTATATTGTCCGTTCAGCCGGTATCCGCCGCTAACTGGGTCCTGGTGGGGACGCTGACCTGTCATCGGGGGAAAGCCGGACGGACTATGTTGATGTGGAAAGCATTGCCAAAGATAAGGCAAACGGCGGAATTACTTTCTGGGTGATGAGCGAGACCAAAGATTCCGCCAATACCCTTCGTAAAATGACGAAATATATTACCCAATCGGGCCGGGTAAAATGCCTGGAGTGGCATGTGTATGATCGGGAAAACCGGGAATTGATGAATTATCTTAAACCGGAGACGGATTGGGAATATCCGGAGGAGTTCTCGCTGCTTTACCGCACCGTCGAGATTGTATGGGATGCCCAATCGCAATGAGCCAAGAAGAATAAAAAGAAATCGCCCCGGAAGACGAAGTCCGGGACGATTTTTCAAATATTCAACTTTGATTATTTTAATAATCCATATCCATTCCGCCGCCGTGAGGTGGAACTACCGGCGGTTTCTTCTCGGGGATCTCCGCCACCAGGCACTCGGTGGTCAACAACATGGCGGCGATACTGGCGGCGTTTTGCAGCGCGCTCCGGGTTACTTTGGCCGGGTCGATGATCCCCGCTTTCACCATATCGGTAAACTCGCCGGTCAACGCGTTATATCCCTGTCCGGCCGGCATGGAAACGACCTTCTCGACGATCACCGAACCTTCGACACCGGCATTGTTGGCAATCTGTTTTAAAGGCTCAGCCAGCGCTTTCCGGACAATCGATATACCGGTGGCCACATCACCGTTTTCCTTGATTTTATCAAGCGCCGGAGCAATCTGTAATAAGGTGACGCCGCCGCCGGGAACCACGCCTTCCTCCACCGCGGCCCGCGTTGCCGATAAAGCATCCTCGATCCGGTGTTTTTTCTCTTTCATTTCGGTCTCGGTCGTGGCTCCGACTTGAATTACGGCTACGCCGCCAGCCAGTTTGGCCAGCCGTTCCTGCAATTTTTCCCGGTCATAATCGGAGGTGGTCTCCTCAATCTGGACCTTGATTTGGCTGATCCGGTTTTTAATCTCCTTGGCGTCGCCCTTGCCGTCCACGATGGTGGTCTCATCCTTGGTGACCTTAACCTGTCTTGCCTGGCCCAACATATCCAGCGTCGTATTTTCCAGGGTTGCACCGACTTCCTCGGAAATTACCTGTCCGCCGGTGACAACCCCGATATCGCTTAACATCGCTTTCCGCCGGTCACCGAAGCCAGGAGCTTTCACCGCGACGACATTCAAAGTGCCGCGTAGTTTGTTGACGACTAATGTAGCTAAAGCCTCGCCTTCCACATCCTCGGCAATCAGGAGCAGCGGTTTACCGCATTGCATGACCTTCTCCAAAACCGGAAGCAGATCTTTGATTAAATTAATCTTTTTATCGGTGATTAAAATATAGGGTTCATCCAGCACCGCCTCCATCCGCTCGGAGTCGGTAACCATATAAGGGGATACATAACCCTTGTCAAATTGCATTCCCTCAACCACTTCCAAATTGGTCCCCATGGTCTTGGACTCTTCAACGGTAATCACCCCGTCCTTGCCGACTTTCTCCATGGCCTCGGCGATAAGTTTGCCGATCTCCTCGTCGGCGGCGGAGATGGCCGCTACCTGGGATATGGATTCCTTTTTGTCCACCGGTTTGCTGACTTTTTTAATCTCATCAACCACTACGCCAACCGCTTTCTCAATCCCTTTCTTTAAGATCATCGGATTGGCCCCGGCAGCCACGTTCTTTAAGCCTTCCCGCACCATGGCCTGGGCCAGCAAGGTCGCGGTGGTCGTTCCATCACCGGCCACGTCATTGGTCTTGGTGGCGACTTCCTTGGCCAGTTGGGCTCCCATGTTTTCAAAGGGATCTTTCAGTTCGATCTCCTTAGCAATGGTGACACCGTCATTGGTAATGGTCGGGGAGCCGTATTTCTTATCCAAAACTACGTTCCGTCCCTTGGGGCCTAAAGTTATCTTTACTGCGTCCGCTAAAGTATTAACGCCCCGTTCCAAAGCGTGACGCGCATCTTCAGCAAACAATATTCGTTTTCCTGCCATCATTATTTACCTCCAATCGGGATGTTTTTTGATTGTTCCGGGTAAACCGGTCTATTCTGGAATAATGGCCAGAATATCGTTCTCTTTTAAGACCATATATTCCTCGCCGTCAAGCTTGACTTCAGTCCCGGCGTATTTCGCGAAGAGGACTTTATCTCCGGCCTTTACTTCCAAAGGGATTTTCTGGCCATTTTCCAGGGTCCTACCGGACCCCACCGCCAGCACTTTTCCCATCTGGGGTTTTTCTTTGGCGGTGTCGGGAAGGACAATCCCGCTTTTAGTCCTTTCTTCGCTCTCCAAGACTTTTGCCACGACTCTTTCTCCTAAAGGTTTGATATTCATAATATCCCTCCTTAAGTGATTGCTGTTAGCACTCTCTGCCGTTGAGTGCTAATTCTAAAAAAATATTTTAGTCAGCCCGCTTAATTTTTTCAAGGGAAAAAAGCCGGAAAAGAGATTGATTATTAGGCGATAAAAATATCTATCCGTAATTATTTGCTTGTTTCTCTCGTTTTTAGCTTTTTTTCAAGCTATACGTATCATTTCATGGCATGGGTAATCAAGTCCAATCGGAAAAGACAGTCGGATCAATCTGTTTTTATCAAGAAAAAAAGTGGAGAGAAGCAGTAAGAATGAACGGAAAAAATACATATAGTTGGTATATGCTGATTTTAACGCGATTAATTAACGGGATAGCCCGAATAATAAACCCACCGGCTGCTAATAATAGCAAAAGGTGATTCTGTTGCCATTAATTAAGACGATTAAAAATATCTTTGCTTTCAAGGAACCCCAACCTGAACCAGGCTTTCTGATGGCCGGTGATGAACCGGAAGAAGTCCGGGAGACAGTTACCCTGCCGGAACAGTTTGCGGATGAATCCGTAATTGTTCCGCCGGAACGGAAACTCACCGGTGCCCTTGAGTCCGATAGCCGTTTGATCGAAGCCGTCTTCAGCGGGGGAGAAAACCAGGCTTTAAGCCGCCGGGAAATTACCGTCTCCGGAAAAACCGCCGCCATCTTTTTTCTGGAAAAACTGGCCGGGCTGGATACGGTCAGCCGCAATCTCATCGGACCCATCAGCCGGATGGGAAAATTATCCCTCGAAACTATCCGGGCCGGTCTTACCGCCGGGGAAGTCCGGGTATCCGGTGATTTAAACGGGGGGATCAAACAGCTTCTGCAGGGGAGCAGCCTGGTCCTGCTTGAAGGGGAAACCCGTTTTCTCATTGCCCGGACCGGGGCCGCCCCCTACCGGGCCGTATCCGAAGCCATACACGAACGGGCGGTGCGCGGCCCCCAGGAAGGCTTCACCGAAGACCTGGAAACCAATCTGGCTTTGGTCCAAAAACGGCTCCGGACCCACCGTTTTGCCTATGAGAATCTGGAAGTCGGTTCATTAAGCAGGACCCGTATCGCCATCCTGTCAGTCAACGGGATTACCAATCCAAGGCTTGTGGCGGAGGTCAAACGCCGGATTCAAAGCCTGAAAATCGCCCATCTATCCGATAGCGGCATGCTGGAACAGCTTATTGAAGACAAGTGGTGGCACCCATATCCCCAGATTTTAGTTACCGAAAGGCCGGACCGGATTGCCGCCGGACTGGCCGAAGGCAAAATCGCCGTGCTGGTTGACGGCAGTTATCAGGCCTTGCTGATGCCCGCGACCCTGATCAGCCTGTTGCACGCGGCGGAAGATTACAACGTCAGGTGGCCCTACGGCCTTTTTATGCGCCTGGTCCGGATCTTGGCCGCTTTTATCATGGTCTTTCTGCCTTCATTATATATCGTCGCCAATCTCTATGAACCGGAGCTGCTCCCCACCGATCTGCTCTTTAGTCTGGTGGCCATTAAGCAATATTCGCCGCTGCCGACGATTGTAGAGGTAATCCTGATTGAGCTGGTTTTTGAGATTATGCGCGAAGCCGCGCACCGGGGGCCGCGCAATGTGGTGGCGCCGTTAATCATCGTTATCGGCGTGGTTTTGGGACTAGTCGCCGTTTTTACCCATCTGATCAATCCGGTGTTGTTGCTGGTCATTTTGTTAACCGCCATTGCCGCGTTTGTGATGCCGGAGTTTTCAGTAGGTTTAAGTTTCCGGCTGACCCGTTACTTCTATATCCTGATGGCCTTTTTCTCCGGCTTGATCGGAATCGTGATCGGTGTCTTCATCCACCTGCATCTTTTGGTCAAACAGAAAAGTTTCGGCGTGCCCATGTTCGCCCCGATTGCTCCCTTCACCAAACGGAGCAAGGACATCGTCCTGATGAGTCCGGTCTGGTTGCGGGAGAAGCGCCCCGATTTCCTCGATCCCGGACAGATCCTGCGGCAGCCGGAAGACAGCCGGGGCTGGTTAAAAGAACAGTCTTCCGAGCCAATGGCGCCGGAATTACCTGAAGGAGGAAAGTCTAATGATTAGAGAAGGCCGTATCGGCCTGTTTGAGGCGGTTGCTTTATTGCTTTGGCCCACTCTGGGGAAGATTTTTCTTTCCTATTCATCCGGGATCATTCAGGAAAATCTGAGCGCCGCCTGGCTGGTGGTATTGGCCGGGTGTCTTTTGGGATTAATATTTTATTTACCGCTGGCCGCTTTACTAACCCGGTTTCCCGGCGAGGATCTGACCGGAATCGCCGAGAGGGCCGCCGGGCCGGTGATTGGAAAAATGCTCTCCGGAATCTTAATCGTATATTTCTTTATCAGCACTGTTCTCTTGCTGCGACAGATCGCGGAGACGGTTATCGGAACCGCCTTGCCGCAATTTCCGCTGCTGGTGGTGATCATTCTCCTGGCAGCCGTCATGGCGCTTCCGGCTGGCTGGGGACTGGAACCGACCGCCAGAGTAGCCGCGCTGGCGACCCCTTTTTTACTCATCGGGGGGATTGGCATTTTCTTACTCCAGTATGGAAATTTGAAGCTCGATTATCTGGCCCCGTTTTGGGGGCCGGGGCTTCGGGAGATTGCCGCTAACAGCCTTGCCCGAAGCTCTCTTGTAAGTGAAGTCGTCTTTTTAGGATTTCTGGCCCCCTTTCTGCCGCGCCAAAAAAAAGCGGCCGCCGGGTTTTACCTGATTGCATTGGCGGGAATTTTACTAACCGGAGCAATGCTCATTGGCCAAATGGTCTTTCCACCCGGCGTAGCGGCGGAACATAGCTTTCCCTTTTATGAGATCTCCCGTTCCATCTATTTTGGCCGCTTTTACCAGCGGGTGGAATTTATCTTCGTTTTGGTATGGCTGACGATTACCATGTTATCCTTGAGCCTGCGGTTTTATTTCACCGCCGCCGGTGTGGCCAAGGTTTTTAAAATGCCGTATTACCAGCCGTTAATTGGAATCATGGCCTTTACGGTACTTGCCGCCGCTTTACTGCTGCATGATTATAATACCGCAGTTTTTTGGGATAATCTGATTCAGGGGCGTCTGGCCTGGATACCGGCATTTCTGATTCCCGCTTTGATTTATCTGATCGCGGCAGCGCGTGGAAAACATGGTAAGCAAACCAATGTCTAAGAAAACGATAAAAATAACGCTCTTAATTTTAAGTTTATTCATCATTGGCGGCTGCTGGGGCCAGCGGGAGATCGATGAAGCCGCTTATATTCTGGCCCTTGGATTGGATCGCGGCGCCGGGAAAAATATCCGCATCTCCGTCCTGGCCGGTACGGGAAGGCCAAATTTGCCGGTTGCCGCCGAATCAGGAGTTCAAACCATGGCGGTGAACAAAGTCCGGACTTTTACCACTGAAGCTCCCGGTCTTTTCTCAGGCCTAAATTTAATCAATACCATTCTGGAACGCCAGATGGAACTGGGACATATTAAAATGATCATCTTTGGCGAGGAATTGGCCAAAACCGATCTCCGGCCTTATTTTGATATCATGACCCGCTGGCGGAAATTCCGGCGCACCCTATATCTGGCGGTGGCCCAGGGAGAAGCCGACCGGGTTATTGAAAGCATTATTCCCCCCAACGAAGACAATCCTGCCAAATTTTTGGAATTGATGTTCATCTCTCAGGGCCATGTGGGATTTACACCGCGCAATCAGATGTTATGGTTTTATAACGCCTTGAAGACGAAAGGCGAGGACCCGATTACCGCGCTGGTGGCCCCACGCGCCAATAAATACCAATTGGATAATATTAAGGCGGACCCGTTGCCTTCAAACAGCCAATCTTCCGGCGGCGATCCCGGTGAAGGGACGGCGGGGAATTCATTCCTTTCCGGTGAAGGATCGTTACAGTTTTTAGGGACCGCTGTTTTTAAAAAGGGAATGATGGCTGGTAAATTGAATGGCAACGAAACTATGGCTCTTTCCATGATCCGGGGCGAGTTAAGCCGGATTTTCCTTGCCATTCCCGATCTGTATCAGCCGGGTTCAATCCTGCAAATCGAGATTAGCCAGAGACAAAGGCCCAAATTATTTGTCAGAAAAAACGGCGCAAAGGCCGAGGCCGGAGTGGGCCTAGAGCTATCGGCGGATATCACCGGGATCGAAACCGGGCAAAGTTATGAACTGCCGGGCAATATTCACCGGATCGAAAAGAGCGCCGAGGCATGGATTGAAGAGCAATGCCGGAGCGTCCTGAACAAAGCGCAAGCTTTGGGAACCGATATTTTCGGATTCGGACATAAAGCCCGCTGGCTGGTTGCCGATTGGAACGAATGGCAGGCATGGGACTGGCGGGCGGCTTTCCGCCAGATGCCGGTTAAGCTTCAAGTAAGGGTCCATGCGCCCCGTACCGGCCTGATTATCTGTAAAAACGCCGTCCGGGAGGGGGAATAAGATTGCTGGGGACATGGGGATATATTATCTGGGGCCTTATAAGCATTAAACTCGTTTCTTATGCCGTCTGGTTGTGGCGGCAAAACTTCCGCCTGGGGGTATTGGGGGTGCTGGCCGCGATGATCTTGGCGCTCGCCGCTTTAATCCTCGGGTCGTTTTATCCCGGCGGGCTTCCGTGATTTAGCTCCGGCCTGGATTCAAACTTGTTTCGCAGGGGGGATAAGCGCGGACATGAATTCAATATTCTTCAACTGTCAACGTTTATTATACTTGCGATAGGCGTTGGCGATTATTTTTTAGTAGAAAACAGGACTCATGCAGTTGCAGGGTAAAAATTCCAATTCCAGAGCCATAAGCCAAGCTCCAACTTGAATGGCCAAAACATTTCAATAAGACTTGCAAAACGCTTAGCTATTATGTCAAAAAAGACTTGGATCTGCTGCTGGTTACAGTAGATCCGACAGCTGGCGTTGAAAAAGCACCTTACCATTTCGCTGTGAGTTGGGGCTTGCTCGGCGCCTTCTCTATTGCAAATCCAATTCGCATAACAAAGAAGACTCTTTGCCGTAAAGATAAGCTCTACATGAGCCAAATGGGCTGTTTCGGATCTTGCATAGCAGGATGTTAATCCCAGGTCTTGTTTGATTGTCCGGTAGAAAACTTCTATCCTCCAACGTTTAGCGTAAGCTTGGGCTGCTTCTCTTGGGGCGTCATCACGATTACTGATGAGGAGATAGGAATTTTTAAATGTCGCAATCGTCTCCTCTTCGGGAAAGAGACCATCCGTTGTTTCCGCCGGTTGAAGATAGATTGCGGCAACAGCTGCTATCGGAACCATTCGTTGTCTGGTAATCGGTTTTTCTTTACGAGTAAAGGTTTCATAAGGAAGTTTGATGTAAATAGGGTTCGCTGAACAGAGATAAAAGGGTTGATAATACTAAGTTTAAGAGCTATTTGTGGTATAATAGATCCAAGGAAAACAGCGATAAAAGAACAAAAACCTTGCATCCGGGAGCCTGAATA
>NZ_SLUN01000071.1 GCF_004340685.1 Hydrogenispora ethanolica
AAGTAAAACCCGACTTAGAAGTTTCTAAATCGGGTTTTTGTGTTTAGCATTTTGTGGGCGTGCACTGAAAATTTAAACCTTTTTCAGCGGCCTCGTCTATGCCGGGTTATTTTTTATTTCCAATCGAAAAGTCAAATCAGACGTTAAACAACATATCGGCATAGGTCGGCAACGGCCAAATGCTCGCATCCACCAACGTCTCGAGTTTATCAGCATCGACGCGAACCTTCGCCATGGTGGTGAAGACCACGTCACGATAGAATTCAGCATGTTTTAGAGCATCGCCGCTGGTCGCCTCGGCTTCTTCAACTGCTTTTTCAAGCGCCGCGATGTTCGCGCTGAAAGAATCGACCACCGCCGATACTTCAACCAACAGTTTTTCTTCTGCGGCAGTACTGGCTTTGGCGGTTGCACTCTTAATCTTGTTGATGCTGGCGGCCAATTCTCCGGCGAATTTAATGGAGGCCGGCAAGATCTGGCGTTTGGCGATATCCAGCATGGTCAGGGCCTCAATGTTGATGACCTTAGCGTACTCTTCCAGGAAGATCTCATAACGGGAGTGCAATTCAACCTTGCTCAAAACGCCATGGTTTTCAAAGACTTTGATGCTCTTATCGGAGATCAAGTAGGGGATCGAGGCTACCGTCGATTTAATATTCGGCAAACCCCGTTTCTCCGCTTCGACGACCCACTCGTCGGAGTAGTTATTGCCATTGAACACGATCCGCTTATGATTCTTGATGATCTCCTTGATGATCGCTTGAACTTCGGCGTCGACATCGGTGGCTTTCTCAAGCCGGTCGGCGATGCGCGACAAAATTTCGGCCACGATGGTATTCAAAGCGGTATTCGGTCCGGCAATGGATGCGGAGGAAGGAACCATCCGGAATTCAAATTTGTTGCCGGTGAAGGCGAACGGCGAAGTCCGGTTCCGATCCGTGGAATCCTTCGGCAGTGTCGGCAACGTCGTGACACCGATCCGCAATTCTCCGCCGGATTTGGAACTCTTCGCGCCGCCATTTTCGAGCTGTTCCAGGATGTCGCTGAGCTGCTCACCCAAGAAAATCGAGATGATGGCAGGAGGAGCTTCGTTAGCACCCAAGCGGTGATCATTGCCGGGGTTGGCGGCGGCGACCCGCAAAATTTCCGAATATTCGTCAACCGCTTGAATAACGGCGGTCAGGAAGAGCAGGAATTGCTCGTTCTCATGAGGGGTTTTGCCGGGGTCAAGCAAGTTTTGACCGTCATTCGTGCTCATGGACCAGTTGTTATGTTTACCGGAACCGTTAACGCCGGCAAACGGTTTCTCATGCAGCAAACAAACTAAACCATGACGGGCGGCGACCTTCTTTAACGTCTCCATGACCAATTGGTTATGATCGGTGGCGATATTGGTGGTGCTGAAGATCGGTGCCAGTTCGTGCTGGGCCGGGGCGACCTCATTGTGTTTGGTCTTGGCGAGGACACCCAGCTTCCAGAGTTCTTGGTCCACTTCCGCCATGAAACCGGAAATCCGCTCTTTGATCGCGCCAAAATAATGATCTTCCAGCTCCTGCCCTTTCGGCGGCTTGGAGCCAAACAGGGTCCGGCCGGTCAAAATCAAGTCTTTCCGTTTATCATAAAGCTTCTTGTCAATGATGAAATACTCTTGCTCCGGGCCCACGGTCGTGGTAACCTTGGTGGCCGTCGTATTGCCGAGCAGCCTCAGGACACGGACCGCCTGCTTGGAAAGAGCCTCCATCGAACGGAGCAACGGCGTTTTCTTATCAAGCGCCTCACCGGTGTAGGAGCAGAATGCCGTCGGAATATAAAGGGTCTTATCTTTGAAGAAAGCCGGCGACGTACAATCCCAAGCCGTATACCCACGAGCCTCAAAGGTAGCCCGTAAGCCGCCAGACGGGAAAGAAGAAGCATCCGGCTCACCTTTGATCAATTCTTTGCCCGAAAATTCCAAGATCACCCGGCCGTCGGAGGTCGGAGAGATAAAGGAGTCATGTTTTTCGGCGGTAATTCCGGTCATCGGTTGGAACCAATGGGTAAAATGAGTAGCACCCTTCTCAATCGCCCAGTCCTTCATAGCATTTGCTACGACATCCGCCACCGAGGGATCAAGAGGCAAACCCTCATCGATCGTCTTTTTAAGCGCTTTATAGATATTCTTAGGTAAGCGGGTGCGCATTACAGCATCATTGAAAACGTTACTGCCAAAAGTGTCTTCCAAAGTTTCCTGTAAGACCAATGGCTCTTTTTCCATGCCAATCCCTCTCTTCATGTAATGTTTCTGTTATATACGGTAATAGCTTAACATTGTTTATGGAAATTTTCAAGTGAGCTGAGCGGAATTTTAATGAAACTTTACAAAAGAAATGCCAATCATTACATGAGATTTTCGTAATTGACTCTTATTTTTCACCATCGTCGAATCAAATCCATCAATTCATATGAAATTGATTGCATTTGGATATCATTGCTCCTTATCCTTACCACCCACAAATCGTTCCCTGTCGAAATTATTTCATCGAATGGTAGGATTTTGGTAGGATTTATCCATGGAAAGTTGAATCATTTCAAATCATTACTAATTATGGGAAGGTTGGTGTGGACATGCCTGAAATTCTTCTGGAAAACGTCAAAGAGATCATCGAGGTTCCGGAGAACCAAGCGAATGCGTATCAAGCTCTCGGCTGGCTGGAAATCGATAACTACCGGAACGGCGGAAAAGTTTTTCTGGTCTTGGCCTGGACTGAGGATTCCGATCCCCGGAAACCCTGACTTCTTTGATAATTGATATTAATGATTTCCGCCGGAGCGCTCCATTGAAGCATCGTATCTCTGAATATCGATTGCTTTCTTGGCGGATTCGGTTACAATATATAATGTAAGATTTGGATATATCAGAATAACAATTTACCGCTACTTACCGCTACCGAGCTACCAAAATAAATTTTTGAGAACGCCCAGACAGCTTTTACTGTGGGCTGCTACTCCGGTGTTCAATCCATCGAAAAAATTTTTGGCAAATCGCGATGCTTTATACAGAGCTCTGATAAACCCGGCTGATAGCCTTGAAGGTCACAGCAATTGCCTGAAGCAAGTGTAAAGTCAGTTTAAACCTTTTCCAAAGCAATTTCCGCTTCGAAAGACTTTATCACATGGCTTTGAATGCGTTGTCCAAAATTGCAATTCATCCATTGAATCACCGGATAATAAATTGGAAATTGCCTATTCCGAAGAAGCTAAAGGGGATGACCGCAGTGAATTCTGTGATTTCCTGCAAAGGATTGGAGAAACGGTACGGAGCCAAGCGGGCTTTGAAAGGGATCGACTTGGAGGTTGAGACGGGATCGATCGTGGCGCTCCTCGGAACCAACGGTGCTGGAAAAACTACTTTGATCCGCACTTTATTGGGGCTCATCCCCAAATCCCGGGGCGAGATCCGGGTCCTCGGCGAGGAACCTTACAAGTTCGGCGCCCAACTCCGGCAGCGGATCGGTTACGTCTCGGAAGAACAGGGCTTATACGGCTGGATGTCGGTGCGCGAGATCATCCGTTTTTGCCAGTCACTGTATCCGGTATGGGATCAGGAATTAATCGCCAAGTATTTGGAGCGCTTTAAGATCAGTCCGAAAACGAAGATCGAAACCCTCTCCAAGGGACAACAAGTCAAGTTGGCGCTCTTGCTGGCATTGGCTCCCAAACCGGAACTGCTGATTCTGGATGAACCCATGAGTGGCTTGGACCCTTTCGCTCAACATGAATTCCTTCAGGTCATCATGAAAGAGATTCGGCAGGAAGGCCGGACCATCTTTTTTTCCACTCATAACCTGGCGGACGCGATGACTGTCGCCAAACAGGTAGCCATTGTCTATGACGGCCGGATTCAAGCATTCGGCAGCATTTCCGAGGTCTGTTCCAAAGTGGTCAAACTGCGCGGCACTCCGGCGCCGGATCAGCCGTTGACCGGAGGTTTCGCCGGAGGAGTCTTGCTGGCGGAAGAACCGGACAGTACTACCTGGCTGGTGCCAGCCCAAGGATTGGCGGAGATTGCGGCCAGCTCGGAACTGGCGGATTCGGCGGCGGAGCCGGCAACCTTGGAGGAAGCGTTTCTCTTCTTTTGCGCAGGGAGGGAGGAAGCGTGACGGGCCTCGCGGTCTTGTTTCGAAAAGAGTTCAAACAGAATCTCATTATTTATGCCGTGCCCTTTCTCGTATTGATCCTGTTTTGGGCGCTGCAGCTCCGGGGGGTCCAACCGTTGCCCCGCCAGTGGCTCAAGATTCTGGGGGTGGTTCTGCCGATCGCCTTAGCCTTTTCCTACGGATTGCAGGCTTTCGATCTGGAGGAGAATGGCCAAACTCGCGATTTTCTGCTGACCCGGCCGCTTAGTTTCCGGAGGATTATCGGCGCCAAATATGGTTGCGGCCTCGCGGTTCTGTTGGTTTTCTCCGCCGTGTGGCCGGCGGTTTTAGTTCCTGCCGAAATCAAATGGCCGGACTTCGCCAACTTTCCGACCTTCTATTACAGCATGTATCTGATCACGGTGATCATCCTATACACCCTCAGTTTTGCGATGGGGATCTTCGTGAAAGGGCCCGTCAAACTGGTAGCCGCTCTTTTGGCAGGCGGTGCGGGCGTGGTTTGGTTCTTTTATACCGGGTTGGAGCTCATGACTTTCAGCTATTACCAACTGTTGGGAAATTGGCCGGATATGCTGCTGTATCTGCTCCTGTTTCTGGCAACGCTCGGTCTGCTGACGCTTCTGGTGGTTTTAGCCCTCAAAAGCGGTGGCCAAGGGTTGCGCAATACCGCCTGGCGCGACGACCCGCAACTCATCCGGATCACAGCCGTTTTGCTGGTCATTCCGTTGTTCGGCTTGACGCTAAACCACCTTCATCCGCCGGCGATCAAACCCTTCAATTCATTGGCGGCCACGCTTTTCGGGCGTGAGAAATGGTTTTATCCCGTCGAAGGCAGAAAGCAACCCTTGGGTCCGTTCTATCTGTTTTATAGCACGGACGGACGGCTGGGCGTCGCGCGGCCGGGTCAAAAGCCCCGTCCCATCTATCGTGTCCCGTCCCTGAATCCCTCCATATCCGATCTGAGCTGGTCACCCGATGGGCGGAAGCTGGCCTTTAAAGAAGGCAAGCAGTTCCGGATCGGAACCATCCGCGCCAACCGTTTCCAGCCTCTCTATACCATCGCGGACGTGGATACGCTGCTTTGGTCCAACGATTCCCAAGCGGTCTTGACCTTAAAATCGGCCGGCGCGCAACCGCAAGCGGACCAAGCGGCCGCGCGCTCCATCCAGCTGAACCGGGTTCAGCTGGCAACCGGACAAACGGCTGTGGCCGGTTCGCTCCGCTCCAACGGAATCGCCCACGGTTGGGACGCGGATCGGAACACGCTCATTGCCTTGGATCCCCAGTGGAAGATCGTTCTGATCGACACCGTTTCCAAACAGGTCCGGATGTTCAACTTGCTTCCCGAAGCCGGTTCGAAGCTGCCACCGCTGATCTTCGGGCAGATTATTCCCCCGCCCGCCGGCAGCCACCGTTTTCAAGTGGCCGTCATCTCCTATCCGTCAGGCGACCGCTATGCGCTATTGCTTTACGAACTGGACACGGTCGGACAAACCGTCCGGTTGCGCCATATCGTAAAAAACGTCAATTATAAAGACCTGGTGTTGGGGCCGGACGGTGCCGAAGCGATCGCCCGGACCGGCAGCGGAACTTATTACCCTGTACGCGAACTTTCGAAAGCGAGGTAATCGGGAATGCTCTCCTCCGTCCGGGTACCCGGGAAATGCCGAATCTTCTTGCAACAAGGGGCGATTTTAGTCAAATCCGAGTTTTACCGGGGATTCCTCCCTTTCATGCTGCCGTTGCCCCTTTGGATCGGCGGGATTCTTTATGCGCTGTCCCTGGGGCGTCTTCCGCTTCCCTTGACTTCCGTCGCCGCCTGGAGCGTGCTGGGGATGGCCGGGATTCTGGCCCTGATCTACGGGTTGCAGGGCTTCAGCAGCGAAGCCGATCGCCAAACCTTGGATTTCTTGCTCTCCCGCCCTTTGTCCCCCTATCTGATCGTGGCGGTCAAGTATCTGGTCAGTCTGGGGGCGCTGCTTTTTTGGATCGCCATCGCCGCGCCCTTCTTCCGGATCGAGCTGGCGACCCTGGACCTGGCCAAGGGGATGGGGGTCGAATGGCTGCTCCTGTTCATCCTGGTGATTCACGCCATGAGCTTTCTGGCCGGGATCGTCGCCAAGGGGTTGGAGCGGCTCTTTGTAGTCACGGCGACGTCCGGCGGGGTCGCCTGGTTGAGCTTTCAATACTGGAATAAAATCTTGGATTTGATCAGCGCCAACTTTTACTGGCCGGACGTCCCTCCCCGGCTGATGCTTTTGCTGACAACCTTGCTGCCGTTATTGCTCATGTTGTTGGGCCTGGCGGTGCCGCTGACCGCCACGGTCTGGTACGTCAGGAGCCGCGTCAAATGGTGGGAGTTCAAGCCCTTTTATTGGGTGGGCGGCAGCTGGCTGCTGCTCCTGCTGTTGATCCGGGGCGCCGAGTTTCTTTGCGCTCCCCCGCTGTGGCCGCTGGAAGGAGCGGAATACGGCGATTGGCATGAAAACGGCGGCATTGCGCTCAGCCGTACGCTCGATAAAAAGACCCAATCCAGCCAGCTGTTTCTGGCCCGGTTGAACGGGAAACCCCGCCTGATCCATGTCGGAACAGCGATCTGTAAACCGCGCTTCGCCCCGGATGGCCAACGCATCCTGTTCATCGAAGACGGCCGGGTCAAACTCTACGATGGCGCCACCCGCGGGATTACTCCGCTCGCCCGGGGCGAAGCGGCCGCTTGGGCGCGGGATGGCCGGCGGATCCTGATCAGCCAGAGCCTGAAGAATAAAAATCCGGAGCAGCCCCGAAACCGGCTGGCCGTTTACGACCCGGCAACCCAAAGGCTCACCACCGTGTCCATCCAGAACCTGGCCATTACCGACCTGGTTTGGGACTCCGCCCGCCATACGGTTTACCTTTTGGGCAAAAAGACCGAGCTCTACGGCTTGGATCTGAAAACCGGCAGCCGCAAAGAATACCCTTTCCCCGAAAAGGAGCAGCCTTCCCTCTTCGGGGTCGTCCATCCGACGCTGGTGCTGGACGAGGCGGACCGCATTCTCTTCCTCGGACAGTCCTTCGACCGGAGCGTAAAGATCTTCTTTCTCAATCTGCGCCTGGGAAAAACGGGGTTGCTGGAGGAAAAATCGGACGTCAGAATCCTGACCGGGCCGCCCGTTTTGATGGACCCTCATGCCGCCGCCTATATCTGGCCGCGCTTCGACGGCGGGTTTGAGAGCCAGACCAGTTACTTTTATATGGGCAAACTGGATGAAGAGTTTCATCATCACGACGATTAGCCAAATGACTCAAAAAGAAAGTTATCCCACGCCTTCATCCTCCCTTAGGGACTGGAAAAGTTCATTGCGAAACCCAATCGGACCATTTCCTCACCCAACGCCGCTATGAAGCAACGGAATCGGACGCTTTACTGACCGAAACAACTCCGGCGATAACCGCCGGAGTTCATTTTGTTTATAAATCATCTCCGGCGGTTGCTGCCACAGTATGTTTTGTTACGAATGATCTCTGGCGGCAATCCCCATACTTCATTTTGTTACTGAATGATCTATGGCAGTGACTGCCAGAGATCATTTGCTTATAAAAGCAACTCCGGCAGCGGTTGCCGGAGTTCATTCCGTAACCAAAGTTGATTATTTTATGGGAAAGCGAACTTAATCGCTAACGATGCAACCAACTCCCTGGAGATAATCGTTCACCTCGGTCCACTTTTTATTCCTCATTTCACCCCGCTCATCTTGATCCCTTCCACCAGATACTTCTGGAGGATAAAGAAGATGATCACCGTCGGAATGATGGTGATC
Organism: Hydrogenispora ethanolica; assembly: GCF_004340685.1. NCBI lineage: Bacteria > Bacillati > Bacillota > Hydrogenispora > Hydrogenispora ethanolica. The sequence goes on from NZ_SLUN01000071.1 coordinate 7,937, forward strand.
ACGCCCGAGGCCATCACGGCGTCCCAAGGAGTGTCGTTCCGCCCGATAAAGCAGGCGATGGCCACTTGGAGCACCCACATGTGCTGCTGCTGATTGACGATGAGCGGCCACAGATAATTGTTCCAGTTGGCGATGAAAAAGGCCACCGCCAGCGTGATCGCGACCGGTTTGATCAAGGGTAGAAAGATGCGGCTGAAGATCTTCCATAACGAACAGCCGTCGATCTTGGCGGCCTCCTCCAGTTCCTTAGGAATGGTCAAGAAAAATTGGCGGAACAGAAAAATCCCGTAAGCATGGGGAATGGCCGGCACAATCACCCCTTGAAAGGTATTCAGCCAGTTTAAGTTTTTGACCAGAATGAACAGCGGGATCATAATCACCGAAAACGGCACCATTAAGGTGCTCAGGATCCAAATGAACACCAGATTTTTACCGCCAAAATTCAACCGGGCCAGAGAGTAGCCGGCCATGGCGTGAAAGACCAGCGCCACCAGGGTCACCGTGGTCGCGATGAAAAAGGAGTTGCCGAAGTAACGCAAGAAGTTTTCGTCCAAAACCCGCCGGTAACCGTCGAACGAAACGATCTTGGGAAGGAGCGCCAGGTCAAAAACGTCGGCGTTGGGTTTGAGCGATGAGACGACCATCATATAGATCGGCAGGATAAAGAGGTAGCCGATGGCCGACGCGCTGATAATCTTCGTAAAATAGAGCCGGCCCTTGTTATTCAAGTTGTTCAAAATACCACATCCCTGATATGGAAGTGCCACGTCAAGCAAAATTTTTAAAAACCTAAAAAAGTTCGAACCAAACCAAGAGAACCTTGATAAAGATCCTCAAAC
>NZ_SLUN01000072.1 GCF_004340685.1 Hydrogenispora ethanolica
CTCAAACTTCGTGAATTGCTTGTGATTCCTTCTTTTGCCGGCTTTCCTGTCTGATTTTTTGCCTCTTTTGAACTCAATTTCGTTTGTTAGATGGCATATATGCCTGAAAATCCGTTCAGTATGGGTGGGGTTCTCTTGTTGACCATCATGGGGCTTTGTCTGGCGGGGTTTGTGGCCGCCTTTGTCGATTCGATCGCCGGCGGGGGCGGGCTCATCAGCATCCCCGCTTTTTTGCTGGCCGGGGTGCCGCCCCATTTCGCGCTGGGGACCAACAAATTCGCCGCCACCGCAGCTTCGCTGACCAGTTCGATCAAGTATGCCCGGTCGGCCAAGATTAACCGCCGGCTACTCCTGTATCTGGCGCCACTGACGCTGGTCGGGGCGGTGCTCGGCGTCAAGACCGTGGTCCGTCTCGACCAGCAGCTGTTGCAGACCCTGGTCCTGGTGATGATCATCGGGGTCGGAGCCTACAGCCTGTTCTCACGGCAGATGGGCTTGGCGGACCGCTTCCGGGGGATCGACCGGCCCAAGCTGCTCTGGGGAATGCTGCTGGCCCTGGGGCTTGGATTTTATGACGGCTTCTTCGGGCCGGGGACCGGTTCCTTCCTGATCTTCGGCTTGATCGGGATTTACGGTTTTGACTTTATCAACGCCGGCGGCAACGCCCGGGTGCTGAATTTTGTGAGCAACGTCACCTCGCTGGTCCTCTTCGCCTGGCTGGGCAAGATTGATTACCGTTACGGCGTGCCGGTGGCTCTGGCGATGATGGTCGGGGCGCAGCTCGGCACGATGCTGGCGTTGCAAAAAGGGGTTAAGCTGATTAAGCCGATCTTCGTTGCGATGTCGTTGGCGGTGGCGGTGAAGATCCTGTGGGGACTGGTTCAGAGTTAGACGGGTCGCTCTGAAAGTGATCCACCTCTTTTTTGCGATAGAAGTTTATGTAAGAGCCTATGGGGGCTCTTTAGTTTTAGTTTGTAGAGAGAAACTGTCTGTCTATCCGAATTCTATCCTGTGAGGTCGGCCAGGGGGTTTGGCGGCAAACCCCCTAGGCCGGTACCCCCGCCGCAAGGGGCGAGTGCCCCCTTGCCCCCCCCATCCCGCTCCTCCGAGTCGCGGGTCCCTCGTGGAAGGAATTGCCATCCCTGGCGGCGTTGCCTGCGGATGCTTCGGGGGCGACGTCAGGTGATACGTCCTTGTATCAATTCCGCGCGTCCAGCGTCGTGCCGGATTTGAGGGGCGAATATTGCTGAATAAAATCCTCTTGCAGGACGACGAGTTGATTTGGATAGAAACCACCGGTTCTTCTGCCGGAGTTTCGACGATAATTTGAGAGCCCATGGGCTCTTTTTTTATTTAGGCGGTGGATGCCTGTGCCGGGTCTTGAAAATCGAGATTATTAACATCGGGTCAAATTCTCATGAAGAATCCGGAGAGTTGCAATGGAAGGATGGCATGATTCTTGCTATAATATCGAACCGTTTCGATGGCTGCGGGTGCCGCCGGAAGGGAAGGATGGTTGCAAAAAAAACGGGAGCGGACGAAAAGGTAGAAATGCCGCTTGGTGTAGAGATAGAAGGCGTTTGATGCAATTTAGTCAGGAAATATTTATCCAGCTTGGAGTAAAAAGGTAAAAATAATACCTAATAATCAAAAAAAAATCTATGTTAAAATCAGGCTAATTTTTTTATAATAAGACGTGTCATATATTACCATAGCAGTTGATTTATTCCCTGTCGATCAGATGATGGATATTCTTGTAACAACCGTAAAGTTTGTCGGAGAAAAGCATTTGCGGATTTTTTTGCTTGTAATGGAATATATATTTTAAGGGACGGGCCGGTCTGTGTCACTGAGTCGTTTAAGTTTTCAGACCCGCGCTCCGGGCGGAACTTGGATAGCCGGGATAGGGTCTGAAATTTCGAATCCGCGAGGATTCGAATTTACAAAAACCTGATTCTCGGAAGGGGGGAAGCAAGGCAACGAGCTGCAGTAGACTGGTTAGTCCGAAAACAAAAATTTGGAGGGAGAATTTTTATGAAGAAACTACTTGTTCTCGCGTTAAGCGCAATGCTCGTTCTTGGGTTCTCGTTCGCCGCGATGGCCGAGACCAAAGTCACCTTCGCCGGTGAGGGACAGTTCGGTTATGATTTGGAAAAAGATGTAGACCTTAGTGAATTTAATATTAATGTTACTGCGGCGACGGATAACGTCACACTGTTTGGTAAAATTAAAACAGAAAAGGCAACGAATGATAAGAGTAATTATATGACCGATGAAGCTTGGGCTTCCGTGGCGATCGGTTCGGCTACAGTAAAAGCAGGTTTCTTCGGTTGGGGTTTTGGCGGATCGAAAGACCTTCTGGATGTCGCCAAGGATTTCAAGTCCCAGACTGGCTTATCCATCACTGCTCCGATTGCCGAAGGTTTTACGGGAAAATTGTTCTATTCCTTGAATGCGAGCACTTATGAAATTGGCACCGCGGATGGTGCTGTTGCAGCGGGTCTTGACTATGCCAACGATGTTTGGGGCGCGGGCGTTGCTTTCGGTGATACCAAAAAAGATAATGATCAAAAAGTCACTGGCGTTACCGCTTTCTTTATTCCGGTGGAAGGTCTGAAAACTTATGTTACCTATACTACCCAGAGCTATAAAGCGGGTTCTGACGAGGATGATTTATTAGTTGGTTTCTATTGGACCCCGGTTGACAATCCTTTCGAACTCAGAGCCGAATACAATACCGAAGACAGTAATGCCTCCAAAGCTAACGATTGGGCTGTTCGGGCTTTTTACAAACTTAACGCTAATGCAAAACTGCGTTATGACATCGCTAACAAAGACGATAAGGACGAAAGCTCAATTCGGATCGTCGTTAGTTTCTAAGATCATCTGATGGAGCGAGACGGGACTGCTCAGGCAGCCCCGTCTTTTTCATTGTCCCGCAAAGCCGCTGATGCTTTTATCAGTGGTTTTTGTTATAATTTAACTGCCGCGATCAAAAAAATCCTGGAAACATTCAGTGATAAAGCAAAGTTCCATTCCGGGCTAAAACCGCGGCGGAGTGCTTATTCTATTCCCAATGAAACTCAAATGTTTGGAGGTCAAGATGCGGGTCGAAGGTTCCGAATTTTTGCGCGGGGCGAAGTCCGACTTGGAGAAGTTGGTCGGGGAATTGGCCCAATATTTTCAGTACGTTTCCATTCTAGCAACTGATAGCTGGGGCAAGCGTTACGGGGTCCAGAAAAGCGGCGTCCAGGTGGAGGAGTCCCGCTGGACGGAGCGGGGCTTCGTGGCGCGGGTCTTCAACGGCCGGAATTACTCGGAGTATTCCTTTAATCAACTGCAGCCGGTGGCGGATATGGTTGACGCCGTCCGGGAGGCGGCGGAGCGGTCCTTGCGCCGGATGACGCAGGCCGGCGCGCCGGTGGCCCGGTTACCGTTGATTGAGGAGACGGAGACGGAAGGAAGCTTTCACGGCGAGGTGGGGATCCTGCCCGGCCGGATGAGCGTGGCGGATAAGTTGGCCCGGCTGGCGGAGATCCGGGATCAAGCCTTCGCCCAGTCGGAGCGGCTGGTGGACTTCCGGGCCATTTACGAGGAGGTCCAGGTCGCCAAGGTCTTCCTCTCCCAGCGGAAACAGCTGGAACAGGCCTATGTCTGGAGCCAGGGCTATCTCTTTCCCATCGTCCGCCGCGACGGCCGGACTAAGCGGGCTTTTCGGGCTTTCTCCGGCCTGAAAGGTCCGGAGCTGCTGGAAGAGATGGCCGGAGCCGTCCCCGCGAGCATCCAGTTGGCCGAGAGCCTGTTGGACGCGGCGGCGGTGCCGCCCGGCGAATACGAGGTGATCTGCGCGCCGGAGGTGGTCGGCCTCATCGCCCATGAGGCATTCGGACATGGCGTGGAGATGGATATGTTCGTCAAAAAGCGGGCCAAGGCCGAGGAGTATCTGGGCCAGGCGGTGGCGTCCCCGCTGGTCACCATGCATGACGGCGCGGCGGCCGCCTGCCATGTCTCTTCCTATTGGTTCGATGACGAAGGAACCCCGGCCGGCGATACGATCATCATCGACGCCGGGATCCTCCGGACCGGCATCTCCGACCTGCTCTCCGCCTTGCGGCTGGGGACGCCTCCCACCGGCAACGGCAAGCGGGAATCCTTCGAGCGGAAAGCCTACGCCCGGATGACCAACACCTTCTTCGCACCGGGGAACGATCGGCTGGAAGAGATGATCGCTTCCATCCGCCACGGTTATTTGCTGGACGGCGCCGAGAGCGGCATGGAGGATCCCAAAAACTGGGGCATCCAATGCATGGTGCTGCGGGGTCAGGAGATCCGGGACGGACGGCTCACCGGCAAGCTGGTCTCGCCGGTGCTGATGACCGGCTATGTGCCGGATCTGCTCCGGTCGATCTCGATGGTCTCCGGCGAGGTCCGCTTATTCGGCTCCGGGGCCTGCGGCAAAGGCCACAAAGAATGGGCCAAGGTATCCGACGGCGGCCCCTACATCAAGGCGAAAGCGAGGTTGGGCTGATGATTGAGATGATTCGCCAGATTTTGCAGAACCATCCGGAGGTCGACGCCTTTACGATCGGGGCCGAGCTGACCGAATCCCTGGAACTGTTCTTCATCCGCCGGGAGCTGGACATGAACCGGGCCAAGAAAGTAGCTCATTACCGGGTGACCGTCTATAAGGATTTCGAAGCGGACGGAGTCCGCTACCGGGGTTCCGCCCAGGTTGAGATCCATCCTACCCTGTCCGGGCCGGAGATCCGGCGGGCGGTCGCCGACGCGGTCTTCGCCGCCGCCCTGGTCCGCAATCCCTGGTATCCCCTGGTCGAACCGGCCCCCTTGATCGTCGAGGCGCCGCCCGGCAATTTCGGTACGGGCGATCTCGCCGACTGGCTCCCGGCCCTGACCGAGGCCTTGTACCGGAATGATTGCCACGAAGCGGGTTGGATCAACTCCGCCGAGGTCTTCCTGAACCGGATCAAACTGCGGCTGGTGAATTCCGCCGGGGTCGACCGGAGCCGCGTCGCTTATGGAGCGGAGCTGGAAGTGATCGTCAACTGGCGGGAGGCCGACCATGAGGTGGAGATCTTCCGGGATCTGCACTTCGCCGCCTTCGGACCGGATGCCATCGCCGCCCAGGTCCGGGAGATGCTCCATTACGGGCGGGAGAAGGCCTTGGCCCGGCTGACGCCGGCGCTGCGCCAATATACCGTGATCCTGACCGGAGAGCCGGTGCGCGAGTTCTTCCGGTATTATCAGGCCCAGGTCGGGGCGCAGAATGTTTATGAAGGGACCTCGCTCTTCAAGGTCGGGCAATCGGTCCAGGGCGACGCGGTCCGGGGCGATCGCATCAGCCTGAGCCTGGATCCGACCTTGCCGTTCTCCACCGCGTCCAGTCCGTTCGACCCCGATGGCCTGCCGGTGCAGCCGGTGGTGATCGTTCGGGACGGCCGGCTCCTCCGGTACCGGGGCGACACCCGTTACGCCTCTTACCTGGGTGTCCCGCCCACCGGCAACATTGCCAATCTGGTGATCGACGGCGGTAGCCGTCCGCTGGCGGAGTTGAAAGCGGACCCGTATCTGGAGATCGCCTCGTTCTCGGACTTTCAGATGGACCCCCTGACCGGGGATTTCGGCGGGGAGATTCGGCTGGGATGGTATAACGACGGCCATCAAACCGTCCCCGTCAGCGGTGGTTCCATCTCCGGCAACATCCGCGCCGTCCAGGAGGAGATGTATCTTTCCCGGGAGTTGCAGCAGGAAAATAACTTTGTCGGCCCCCAAAGCGTCAAGCTGCTCAATGTCTCCGTAACCGGCGCGCAGTAAAAGCGTTGTGATAAACCCAGTCCGAAGGACAGGGTTGACATAAAAGCTCAGAAAAGCAAGTGATAAAGTCGATTTTTTAACCTTTTTGTATGCTGATCTCGTTTCGAAAGACTTTATCACATGGCTTGTAACATTTGAGGAATATTTCGTAAATCACTCCAAAATCTAGGGACGGACGGAAGGAATAATCCCCCAATCGGCGAATTATTTGGTTATATCGGTTACAATCACCATATTTCGTTTAAAGGAGCCGTTGCGATGAAAAAGCTTGGTAGTCTGATAGTTTTTAGCTTGCTCTTGTTTACCGCTTCGTGGGTTGCCTGGGGGAACTCCATCAATGACGATGCCATGCATATCCTGAACCGCACCGTCAAAGTGGTGAATCAGGCCCAAAATGCCGCGAAGTCCATTAATATCTATAAAGGGCTCGCTCTGTGCGTGACGCATCAACGGCAAGCCCAGGACTTTTATAAAGCCGGCCGTTTCGAAGAAGCGATTTATCATTCGTTGCGCTCCAGGGAGCTGGCGATAACCGTCATCACCAGCAACCGCTATTTTCTGGACAAAAAGTATCAAACCCTGGATGAGATTGAGGCCGGGTACGATGCCCGAAAGCCGGCCAGTAAGGACCTTGACGCGGCGGTGAAAAAGCGGATCGTCGGCATGGATAAGGACGCGGTCAACTATGGCGTATCCATGGTTAAAGCCTCGACGGCCCCGGCAATCCCCGCGCCCGCCACGCTGAAGCCCGCCCCCGCGGCGGTAGCCGCTGTTCCGGGACCGGCTGCGGTGCCCGCTCCGGCTCCCAAAGCGCCGCCGGCGGCCGGGATCAAAGGAGTAGTCGCCTACGCCGAAGAAGGAATGGTCATCATCAATCTGGGCGCAGGCGATGGCATCCGGGAAGGGATGGTCTTCGTCGTCTCCCACATCAAAGCGGTGGTTCAGGATCCCAATACCGGCAAGGTCATCGATGAAGTCATGGTGCCCACGGCCGAGCTCCGGGTGAACGAAGTTAAAGAGATGGCCTCGACCTGTACCGTGATGAACACGTTGAATCCGAATTTCCCCATCGCCGTCAAAGATCCCGTCAAACTAAAACCATAATTTGCGTCTGGCAAAGCTTAGCTTTCATTCAAAAGGCACAATCCCGGGTATGGATTGCGCCTTTTATTTTAACCGCAGAAAAGCGATTCTAGAAATGTTTCTTCATTCAAAAAATTGACAGGATTTTTTGAGCGCCGCCTTCTAATAATATTGGACGGAGGTGTTCTCGTGTACAATAATCAGAACCAGAATCAGTTTATGAAGGCTCAGAATTACAACGCCAAGGTGAATATGGAGAACTCTTCGGAGTTGGCTCAATCGCAAGGGCAGATCAGCCGGTTACTGCTCTCCAAAGCATCCTCGGGTCAGTTCGAGTTTGCTTCGATGAGCCCGGCGCGGCCCCAGAGTCAGAGCGCGAATAGTAGCCTCCAGAGTCAGCTAGAGGTTGATCGGTCGGCCGGACAGATCAGCCAAATCTTGTCGAGCCAGTCCAAGTAGCGGCTGGGTTTTGAGTAGTGGTTTCTGGTTACGGATCACTTTCCAGATAGAAAGGCCGAAGCGCCTTTCTATTTCTTTTATCCGCGGACTTTTCGGCGGCGGCGAAAATAGTTTTAAGGAGGAAAGGGAAGAATAACTGCAAAAAAATCAGGAGGATTCCATGCTTGAACAATTAAGCGAGCCGATGGTCAAGGCGATGTTTGAAACATTGCCGATGGAGATCACGGTCATCGACGCGGACGACGAGGTGGCCGGCTGGAATCAACATGAGACCCGGTTATTCACGCGGCCCATGACCTGCATGGGCATGAATTTCCGGCAATGCCATCCGGAACGGAGCCTCGCCAAGGTGGAGGCCATCGTCAACGAGATGAAAGCCGGCACCCGGGACAATGCCCGCTTTTGGATCGATCTGCCCTGCGGCGCCGATGGGGCCAAACATAAGATTCTGATCGAATTTTTTGCGCTGCGCGATGATCACGGCCAGTATCTGGGGTGTATGGAATGCACCCGGGATATCGAACAGATCCGCAATCTCCAGGGTGAACAGCGATTGTTGGATTCCTAAACGAAGAGCGGAGACATTCAAGCCCCGCTCTTCATGGCATCTCTTGCGCTTATCCCGAAGCGGATACGTAACCAGGTTTACAGAAACATTTTTGGAATCAGACTGATCCTTGCCGCGCTAATTGTCTAAAACCTGACCTCTCCCCCTGTCCCCTCCCCGGCGGTATTTCAT
>NZ_SLUN01000073.1 GCF_004340685.1 Hydrogenispora ethanolica
GTCTTGGTCTTGGTTTTTGGTCATAAAAACTGGTCCCAATTGCTTCAAAGCAATAAGGGAGATAAGTTTCCCGGCAAAGACGCGGTTTACCGTTTTCTAAATCATTGTGGTTATGCCTGGCGTCGGTTCCTATTATTTTTAAGTTCAGCCACTGTGGCGAAAGTCCGTGCCGTAACCCAAAAAACCGCTGTCTTTGTGGTCGATGATTCAATGTACGACCGAGATCGTAGTAAAACAGTCGAACTGCTGGCGCGTTGTTTCGATCATGCTAAAAATCGTTTCTGTAAAGGTTTCCGTATGTTGACTTTAGGATGGTCCGACGGGAAAACCTTCATTCCTTTAGACTTTGCTTTACTTAGCTCGATGAAATCCCAAATCAATGGCATCTCGGAAGAGGTTGATAAACGTTCATCCGGCTATAAAAGACGGCTGGAAGCTTTGCGACCGGCGCCGGAACTTATCCCGGAAATGATTCATCGCGCTTTGGCTCAAGGCGTAATCGCTTCGTATGTGCTGATGGACAGCTGGTTTACTTTTGCGCCATTGATTCAAGCGCTTACCCGCCAGGGTCTGGAAGTGATCGGAATGGTTAAAGCTACCAACCAGCGTTATCTGGTGGGCAATCGTTCATTATCGCTACAGGAGCTTTACCGGGTTGCAACTCCAGTCGCTGGGAAGAAAAGTATTTTACGTTCGATTCACGCTCAAATGATGCCCCATGTTCCGGTAAAGATCGTCTTCGTAAGAAATCGTAATAAGAGAAAGGAATGGTTGGCGATTTTAAGTACGGATTGCGCTTTATCGGAGGAGGAAATCATTCGGATTTACGGTATCCGTTGGGATATCGAAACCTTCTTTAAATGTTCCAAGTCGCTGCTTCGCCTTCAAAAAGAATTTCAAGGCCGTTCTTATGACTTGTTGATTAGCCATACAACGATTGTGTTTACCCGCTACATCTTATTGCTTGGCAACAGCGCTGTAATACGGACCAGCGGACCTTGGGAGGATTATTCTCGCAACTCGCGGATGAATTCAATGAACTTGATTGGGCAATTGCTTTAATGACTCTCTTGGATCTGTTATCCGATATTTCCGCCCATGTTAACTCTAAAATTCGTAAGTTTATTCATTGTCAACTCCAAATCTGGTTCGCTGGTTTGCCCAACTTTATCAAGGCGTATTTACCGATTCCAAGCTGCGAAAGTTGAGTATATAAGTTAATTTAACCTGTTGTGCTAGATAAAGTTAACCAAAGACAAGATGTTTGATCTTTGAAAACTGCATACTATGTCCGAAAAGCATATTGATGAAATAGCAAAGACAATGAGCTAAGATTTTGGTTTGAATACGGGAAATAAAACCCCAATACGATTTCGCTAAAACTCTTTCAATGTTCAGTTGATTGGTAAGTTGGGAACCAGAAGTCTCAATTCTTCGCCGAAGCTTGAAAATCAGTTGACGGATCGCTTTGGGCCATTGTATTTTACTATGGTTCTTTGGCAGCGGCAAAAGATTGATCGCTTTTTCGGTTTTCAATTCAGAACCTAAGTCGCTACTGATATATCCCTTATCACCGAGAATCGTGATTTTTTGATAGGGCTCCACCAAATCCCAGGTTGCGGCCCGGTCGTCAACATTGGCGGGAGTAATGGTAAAGTCCGTAATAAACCCATCGAAGGACCCCAATAAATGTAGCTTATAACCCAAATAGGTTTCCTTTTTGGAAGGACATTTCCCGTAAGTTGCTTCATAGCCTCGAAAAGTCTTGTGAAAATGGGCTCGCCCAAACTTACAGACCGGTAGTGGCAGACTGTCGATAATTCGGTATGATTGATAGACGTATCCAGTAATTTTTGCGATTTCTTTGCGAATGATCTCCATGACCCGATGAAGGTTTCGACAAGTTCGATTAAACCGCGTCCGGTCACAGAAATCCGGAAATAAGTCGCGCTGATTTTTCTTACAGAATTCAAACCAGGCTTTTTCTGAATCGATGGTAAATAATTCTCCGACGAGTCGAATGGTGATGATTTCACTGTCACTCATTTTTAAACTGCCGCTATTTCGTCGATGCTTGATGTTGATGGGGACGATTTGTTGGTAGATATCATCAATGACCGTATAAATCACTGTAAATAGGTCTTTGATGTTTTCGATTTCCTTGATACAATATTGCTTGGAATCCAGCATTCTTGTCTCTCCTTATCTCTTTTAGCCATTTGATAAGTCGGACTTTTATGCTGGATTTCTTATACCTTTTTTCAGTTCAAATAGCACAACAGGTTACTTTAGGTAAATTATATAAGCTACGCGGGGGATCAGAGCAAGTACCTACCAAAGATGGGTGGCTTATGTCTAACCTATGAGAATTGACAGTAGATACGACGCATATTAAAAAAGAACTGAATTTCCGCCCCAAATATCCTTCAATTTATACTGCCAGGGATATGGGAGCCTTGTAGAAATTTCCTTGACACTTCAAAGCCTTCCACCAAAAAATCTCCCATAAATTTTCTGAACTGACCCTTCTGGGATAACGCCCTCAATACCCTGCAAATGAAATATAATGATAGATAGTAATCTACTCCGATTGTTTCAGTCTTCCAGATTTCTTATATAAGGGATGTATTGTATATTACCATCAACCCGTGCTTTTCCCGATTCAATAATGGTATGTTCCAGCCGTTCAACTTCACTTCTTGTCAGTTCAAGCTCACTGTGAAATTTAGTTTTGTAATTTTTGAGATAACAAATGAATTTGCTTTTGTTATCTCGATCTTGCAAGATAGCTATTGAGTCACATGTTGCTAGTAGCGGAAATTCATCACTTTCAATCTGAGCATCATTTTCCACTATATACTGCACACAAGTAAAGCCACGTTGGGGCTTATCTTCAATGTTAGGAATCAACCAATCACGTCCATACTTCTTTGCATATCTTAATTTCCCACGCCTAATCCATTGCCTGACCGTGACAGGCTCAATTCCAAGCATGGAGGCATATTGCTCAACAGTAAGATAATCGCATTCGACCTTTATTAAAGTGTGTTCCACAGTTGTGGTCATGCTTTTAATCTCATCATTTTCAACTTCAATCTCTTTAGCCTGACTTAAATTCAACTCCATGCTATTCCCTAAAAACTGATATTCATAGAACCACCAAAGTTCTGTCAAAACCGGAAGTTTGCATTTCTTTACTGCTGCAATAAATTTTTCGCAAAGTTTTACTCTGTTTTTTATGACTTCACTTGAATACCCAGACTCTCCATTCTTTTCGTGTTCAAGGTATAACTCTAACGACTTTAAAACATCTTCACGTGTAAACAGCCAGTTTTCACGGAATAGTTCTTCTTTAATGTCCATAAAGAAGCCTCCAATTAAGTAATAGTTTAATAGTATTGTAACGCAACGCTACTAAAATGTCAAACAAATCCAAATACGTATAATTTCCCCAAAAATAATTTTTTGAATTATCTTACTTCTGCAAAATTCTATGTTCAATATCCGTACCCGGCAGTTGGCGATTAAAGGCTTCAAAATTTAAATTGGCCTAGCCTTTTTGCATCTATGTCATGATTACCGAACATTTGTTGCCTTGTTATAAATGGTGGAAGATTAATCGCGGTTGCTGGATGTTATAAAATCCGAGATAAATGAGTTTCGCCGTCACTTATGATACGGTTCCCCCCGCCCGATCTTGCACGCCCGGTACACCTGCTCCAAAAGCATCACCCGGAACAACTGATGCGGAAAGGTCAATTTGGAAAAGCTCAACCGCAGTTTCGCACGGTGAACCAAATCCGCCGCCAGTCCCAGCGAACCCCCGATGACCAAAGTCACCGCTTCCCCGTTCAGATCCCGTTCTCGAAAGAAATCCGCCAACTCCGGCGAGGAAAACTGCTTCCCCGCGACATCCAGAGCCACCAGGTAGTCCCTGGCGTCGATAAAGCGGGCGATGGCCTCGGCCTCTTTCGTCCGAAGCTGCTCCTCCTCGGCCGGGCTCATCCGTTCCGGCCCCGGCAGGTCGGGGACCTCGATCAACTCCAGTTTCAGATAGGGCCGGAGCCGCTTCAAATATTCGGCCTGGGCCGCCGCCCAGTACTGCTCCTTTAACTTGCCGACGGCGATGATTTTGACTTGCGCCATGTACGAAACCCATCCTTTCAGTATCCCAACAATTCGCCCTAACGGCATTATTTCCTTTTGGGCCGGCTGCCATTTCAAAACGGGTTCCGCCGCTAGCCGCTCTCCGAAGGGCGACGGCCCGTTTATACCGCTAACCTCCTAAAACAACCCGCCCACGCGGAGTAGCCTATTGGCGCCGGGTAAAGTTTCCGGCAACCGTTACCCCGATTGGATCATGGCGACGATTGACCGTTGAACATTAAGCACGGATCTCTCTTTCGGATTCCGCGAAGCTGAGCCGGCTATCTCCATGGACTGAATCTACTGGGAGTAATTGCGTGCAGCCTTGAATTCCGGCCCCCTAATATATCAGTCGATCCCTTCTCATGTAAGGTATGGTCTTTCGTCCAACTAGGATATTCTTCATCCTTGTAAGGGATGTCCTGATCCGTGTTAGGGATGCCTCGATCCTTTCAAAGGATCTTTCTCTCCTTGTAAGGTATGCCTTCATCCGTGTTAGATATAATGGAAGTGCCAGCATCCGATTCGCAAAACGTAGGTTAAACTAAGCGAGAGCTTAGAACAGAGCTACAATACGAAGGAG
>NZ_SLUN01000074.1 GCF_004340685.1 Hydrogenispora ethanolica
GTCTTTCCTTTTCTTGTTGTTACGGTCATTATATCTGGTTATTCCCGGTCAGGCAATTCCGTCAGCTTCTTGTCCTTTTAGTTTGGCGGAAACAGGAAAGCTGACGGATATGCTCTTTGGCAATGGGATCAACAATCATTATTAAGATTGTTCTTTATAAGATCATGTAAGTATAGTATAGCGGATATATCCTTCCCAAGTTTAACATAGCTTATGAGTTAGGCAATGCTTGGTTATCAGCAACCGGAACCTTGGCGCCAACCGATACCATGGCTCAAGCAGGCCAGGGTATGGTATTAGGCATTCAAAGCATTAGGTTGGAAGATATGGTCGGAATTATTAGCGATTAATAGGTGCAACCATCACAGATCATTTTTATAATCTGCAGCTTCCAATAGCCTTTACGTTTTTTAGCGGCAAAAACATGTTCCAATTATCTCCAGCGGAGTATTTGTAGCTATAGGGCTGATTATTTCATTTATATGGAAGTAAATTACAGCAGGCTTGATTTTCATTATCTTTTGTTTTAATGAATAAAGGCTTTGGAAGGCCACTTTATTAATAAAGGGAATGCAGAGAGAAGAATATTGTATAGATCCATCAAAATAAGTTTTAGAAAGACTGTTGGAAAGTGAACTTCTCCCTAAAAATAGACACAAGATTAAGCACTTTTTCTACGGTTTTCAAAGTTTTTTGGAGTAAAATAGCCAATCGAAGAATGAAGACGATTTTGGTTGTAATCAATCTCGATAAATTCAAAGACTTCACGTTTAGCTAGGATTCTAGCAAGATAAATTTTATCTCGAATACACTCTGTTTTTTGCGTACTAAAGAAACTTTCCGTTGGGGCGTTGTCCCAGTAGTTGCCCTTACGATTCATTGAGCAAGTAATTCCATATTTTATCCTGCCGTTTTTAAAGCTTCTTCCCTATGTTTGCAATGATTTGTGACTTTTTTGAGGAAGGCCTACATAGTTCTTTTAAAACTTTATTAATCAGTTTTTAAAGATTTAAAAAGTTTAGCAGGAAAAAATTTAATCACATCGAATACTTTTTTAGATGAAAAAACTAAGTTGGATAAATGGAGTAGTTATGAAAAAGCTTGGAGCTGCTAGCAATAGCAGGGATTTAAAAATTTTAAACCGGATTCTCGTATTGAATACCATTCGCAAATATGGGCCAATTGCCCGGTATGAAGTTTCTGAAAAAGTCGGTTTGACGCCTCCCACGGTGACGGTTATCGTTAACGAGTTTCTGAAAAATGAAATCGTCACTGAGATTGGATGGGGGGAATCGAGTGGCGGCAGAAGACCGGTTATGCTGGAACTGAATTCCCGTGCGGGATATATTTTCGCGGTAAGAATCCAACAGGGAGAGCTTGTCACAGCGATTTTAGATTTGACCAGCAATATTCTTGAAAGCCGGCATCAGAAATTAAATACCGCCAATCCGGAGGACGTGGTTCTGTCGATTGAGGCTTCATTGGAGTCTTTATTGGAGGATGTCGGAATTTCGCGTGCCAAGATCCTTTATTGCGGAATTGCCTCGCCGGGGTTAGTCAATCCTGCGCTAGGGCTGGTGGAACTGTCATCGAATTTGGCATGGCATAATGTTCCATTTGGAAATATGCTTTCGGAATGTCTGAAAAACATTCCTGTTCATATCGAAAATCTTTCTAACGCGGCGGCTTTGGGCGAGAAAGTGTATGGGAGCGGGAAAAGCTGTCCCAATTTAATTTATCTTAATCTGTCGGTCGGCATTGGGGCAGGCATTATTATCAATAATGAAGTTTTTGGTGGCGCCAAGGGTTATGCGGGTGAAGTAGGGAAAACCGAGACCTTCATCAATGGACAAATCCGATGCTTCGAAGATGTATGCGGTTCCAGAGCCGTTTTAGATAGAGTAAAGAGTAATATTCCGGATGAAGTTTTTGAAAGTTGCCAATTGTCAAAGAACCGACTTACGATCGGCGATCTATTTTTGGCTCCACTCGTGGATATTCCGGAGATAAAAAAGATTATCAATGAAACCGGTATGGTGATTGGCATGAAAGTCGCGAATCTCATCAGCATTTTCAATACGGGAATGGTGATCCTCGGGGGAGAACTCGGCCGGGCCGGGGACTTATTATTGGACATTGTAAAAAACACGGCCAGAGAAAACACGATGCCCGAAATGTTTGATTCCGTCCAGATCATCAGTTCTACAATGCAGGAAGATCCACCATTGATGGGTGTTTATGCCTTGGTTTTAGAGAAAGTATTCAATATGGGGCTTTTGACTGCCGAATCAGATATTTGACCATGGCGATGGGGGGATCGATTGAGTGAAAAAATTGTGACGCATTAGGAAGGAGATTTGGATGTTTACGGTTTTACTCAATGGTAAAATTATTACACCTTTCCGCAGGATTGACAGGGGTGCGGTGCTAATTGAGAATGATCACATTAAAGAATTTGGCGCGATGGATAAAGTAACCATCCCTGAAGGTTCACGATTGATCGACGTTGGCGGAGCCTTTATCAGCCCGGGCTTTATTGATTTGCACCTTCATGGCGCCTGGGGCGGCGATGTTATGGGCGCTACAACCGCTGATTTGTTAAGAATGGCCCAAGGCGTGGTAAAAGGCGGGGTGACTTCGTTTTTACCGACGACTTTATCCGGACCCTTGCCGGACATTGTAAAAGCGGTTGATTGTATCGGGCGGGCCATGCGCATGGATATCCATGGCGCCAAGATTTTGGGAGCCCATTTGGAAGGTCCGTATTTCAGTTTAGAGCAAAAAGGTGCTCAAAATCCATTATATATTATTAATCCCAAGCCCGAAGATTATCTGCCGTTATTTGATAAATATCCCTTTATTATCAGAGTTTCGGCCGCTCCTGAGTTGGATGGGGCGCTGGAACTGGGGCAGGAACTAAAAAGGCGGGGCATTGTCGCGTCGATTGCTCATTCAAATGCCAGTTATCAAGAGGTCCTGCAGGCCATCGAACATGGTTACACCCATGCGACGCATATTTTCTCCGGAATGTCCACGATAAAAAGGGTGGATGCCTACCGGGTGGCCGGAGTTGTCGAATCCGTACTGGTTTTGGATGAGTTGACCACCGAGATGATTGCGGATGGACATCATTTACCTCCAAGTTTAATGAAACTGGTTCTTAAAACCAAGGGGATCGACAAAGTTTGCCTGGTTACCGACTCCATGAAAGCGGCCGGTCTAGGTCCGGGCAGGTATGAATTGGGTGGACTGGATGTCCTCATTGAGTCCGCGATTCCGGAAGTATTTGAAATCTCCACTCAGGAACGGAACTACGTGGCGAAATTGGCTGACCGAAGCGCTTTTGCCAGTAGTGTCGCGACCATGGACCAATTAGTAAGAAACATGGTAAAACACGTTGGATTAAACATCGTGGATGCTGTTAAATTGGTTACTTGCAATCCTGCCCGGATGCAAGGGATCGACCACGAACGGGGGGCGATAGCGGAAGGAATGAAGGCGGATATTACCGTTTTTGATGAAAATGTGGATATCCATTTAACCATGGCGGAAGGGGAGATTGTTTACCAAAACGATTGAGGAAGTATGGATTTTTTAAATTGGTTCAGCATCATGATTAATTGGGGTTCGCTGAACAGAGAAAAAAGCCTTGATAATACTAAGTTTAAGAGCTATTTGTGGTATAATAGATCCAAGGAAAACAGCGATAAAAGAACAA
>NZ_SLUN01000075.1 GCF_004340685.1 Hydrogenispora ethanolica
TCGAACTTTTTTAGGTTTTTAAAAATTTTGCTTGACGTGGCACTTCCATATCAGGGATGGTCTTCATCCTTGTAAGGGATCCCATGATCCTTTCAGAGGATCCTTCGATCCTTGTTTCCCCGAGGATCATCCTAGCATCCCGGAGCCTTCGGGAACCATCCCCAAAGCTCCGGGATAAAGGACCAATCCTTCGGGATGCTTCCCCAAACCTCCGGGAAAGAGGACGAATCCTTGGGGAAGCATCGACAAATCTTCGGGAAGCTTCCCCGAGGTTTGGGGAAGCTTCCACGAATGTCATCCCAGGATCAATATAGGCCATCTAACAAACGAAATTGGGTTCATTTTGCGTAAAATATTTAAAAGTGATCTTGTAAACTCATGCGTAACAAGGTTATACAGAGACGTTTTTAGAATCAAACTGATCCTTGCCTCGCTGATTGTCTAAAAACTGACCTCTCCCCCTGTCCCCTCCCCGGCGGTATTTCATCCGTAAACCGCCGGACTCTATCCTTCCTGGACATGGCCCGGCGAAGTTATTTCTGATGGTAGACTCGACGGGGAGGGGTGGATTGCCACAAATTATTGCGCCCATTTTGGGGTTTTATCTTTGGCCTATTTCCGTTTGATTCACGTAAAAACTTACCTTTTTGCATAAACATTGGCCCTCGTTTCAAGCGATTGACCCCTCCCCGTCGAAATGTCTATCTGAATTCGCTTCGCCGGGGAGGGGACCGGGGAGAGGTCGCTTTTGGACTTGCTTTATCTCTCTATCGATCTCCCAAAACCTTTTTGGTTCCGGCTCCGCCGGGATAGGATGTAATAAATTTTTTTATTAAAGAATTGCATTCCGAATGCAAATGGAATCAAAACGCGTTTTATCGATCGGCGTATTGGATTATTTGTCGAATTCCTTCATCATTAACCTGTTTCAAGCAAATTTCCTCTCAAAATTAGAATCGTTTATTCTTTTAAAGATCCTACCATAACGCCTTTGACGAAATATTTCTGCAGGAACGGGTAAAGGCAGAGAATCGGCAGAGTCGCAACGATGATCACCGCATACTTAATGGTCTCACTAATCATTTCTTGATCACCCACATTAGCGCCCATGGCCATTTGGAAAGAATCATTCATGAGCAAAATCTCCCGTAAAATAAGCTGCAATGGAAAGAGTTCCCGGTTTTGCAGGAAAATCATTGCCTGAAACCAGGCATTCCAGTGACCCACCCCGTAAAACAAAATCATTACCGCGATAGTCGGCATGGCGAGCGGGACGATAATCCGGAACAATATCAATAGATGACCGGCTCCGTCGATCTTGGCCGACTCTTCGATACTGTCGGGTATAGCCATAAAGGCGGTACGCATAATAATCAGATTAAATGTATTAATGGCCGTCGGCAGTATTAATGCACATAACGAATTGTCAAGGCGCAATCCTTTTACTGTAAAATACAAAGGAATTAAGCCGCCATTGAAAAACATGGTGAACACAATGAAGAACATTACCACTTTGCCCCATAAAACGTTTTTCCGCGATAAAAAATAAGCCCCTAATGCCGTCATGGTAATATTGACAGCCACGCCGACCGTTACCAGAAAACAGGTATTTACGTATCCGGTAAAGATATTGGGGTTTTTGATGACCGCTTTATAAGCGCCGAGCGAAAAACCCAAGGGTTTATAGAGCAGCCCCGGGTATGCCATGATCCGGGATGGATCGCTTAAAGAAGCAAAAATAACATAAAGGAACGGATATAAAGTGATGACCATCAAAAACGTTAACAATGTGATGTTAATAAAATCGAAAATGCGGTCTCTACTACTTTTAATGCCACTCATCAGGCTTGCCTCCCTACCATAAACTAGATTCTTTAGTCCGTTTACTGAGCCAATTTGCGCATATCAGGAACACGAAATTAATGGCCGAATTAAATAGACCAACTGCCGCACTATAACTCCAATTAAATTCCTGGAGACCTTTCCGGTAAACGAATGTGGAAATTACATCGGAAGTATCATAAATTGCCGGATTATATAAGAGAATAATTTTTTCAAAACCGACATTCAAAAGATTACCCATTCGTAAGATCAACAGATCAACATGATCAGGATGGTCGGAAGCAGTCCCGGAAGGGCGACATGCCAGATCTGCCGCAAACGGCCGGCGCCATCCATCTTCGCCGCTTCATAAAGCTGCGGATCAATACCGGTAAGGGCCGCTAAATAAATAATGGAGCCCCAGCCAACTTCTTGCCAGATCCCGGATAAGACATAAACCGGCACAAATAATTGCGGCTGATTTAGCATTGTGACCGGGTGCCACCCTAAAAAACTTAAGAGATAGTTCACAATCCCATTCTCCGCAGTAAAATCCCGAATCAATCCGCAGATAACGATAAGTGAAACAAAATGGGGCATATAGGTGATGGTCTGGATCGTGCGGGAAAAGAATTTACTATGCAATTCATTAATAAGCAACGCCAGAATAATTGGGGCGGGAAACCCAAAAAGCAATGAGTTCAAACTAATCACAAACGTATTTTTGATGATTCGCCAAAAATAATAACTGGTGAAAAAATCGGAAAAATTTTTAAACCCAATCCAGGGACTATGGATTATACCTTGAACCGGCGAAAAATTTTTAAATGCAATAATAGCCCCGTACATCGGCAAATAGTGAAACAATAGATAATAAGCAACTACTGGAATGGCTAAAAGATATAGCGTGCGATTATATTGAAAATCCGACTTCACCCTGGACCAAAAACTCCGGGACAAAGTCTTGCATTGCATCAGTGCAGCTGATTGCATGCTCATGAACTTCCCCTCTTTCAAACTGTAAATTTTTAATGCAACCTTAACCAATTCTCATCATAATCTGGAATTCCAATAAGCGTAAAGGTGAATAAAACTTTCACCTTAACCGGCAAGAGAAATTTAATTACAATAATGTTAATAGAGTGTTAATGATGACAATCCATTGTAATATGAAAAAAAGAAAGGAGGAAAAAAAACTTATTTAGGGTTCGCTGAACAGAGAAAAAAGCCTTGATAATACTAAGTTTAAGAGCTATTTGTGGTATAATAGATCCAAGGAAAACAGCGATAAAAGAA
>NZ_SLUN01000076.1 GCF_004340685.1 Hydrogenispora ethanolica
TTCTGTAAAACCTGGTTACGTATGAGTTTGCAAGATCATTTCAAAATATTGCGCCCAAAATGAACACAATTTCGTTCGTTAGATGGCCTATATAGAAGCAGCGTCCGTCGCTAAAAAATTGGAAAGACCGCCAGAATCGGCTGGGTTCGCTTTCATTGCTAATGTTCGAAGAATTTGGACTTTTTCCTGCCGGATTACTCCAGAAATGGGTTTAATTTAGTTGCGCATCAAAGAAAATTTTTGCCTTGTAGCCGGGTGATTTATCGCCCGGTCGGCGTTCAATTCGTCCGCTACATTTTACCATGATCGCTTGATGACATTGGGGGTTGGGGTAGGAATCGCCCCGTGGCTGTCAGAGTGAAAGCCATCCCCTCTTCCCCCCATTTTACCCGGTTTTAGCTTGACTCTCCCGACTTATCCACAGCCAAAATTCATTAACCCCATTCAACGATACCGTTTATCCACAGAAATAGCTTACTTATTCACAAAAAGAACTCATTTATTCACAAAATGAGCTTGCCCGACGACTGAAAGAGCTCATTCTTCCGAAAAAGAGCTCATTCATTCACAAAATGAGCTCACTTATCCACAAAAAGAGCTCGTTCAGCGACTGAAAGAGCTCATTCATTCACAAAATGAGCTTTTTTATTCACAAAATGAGCTTACCCGGCGACTGAATGAGCTCGCTGATTCACAAAAAGAGCTCGCTCAGCGATTGAAAGAACTTTTTCATCCACCTAATGAACTCTTTCCGCCTCAACCTGGTCACTTATCCTCCAACCGCAGCGGTGGTCAGACCATCGCAAAGGGTTTTAGAAAATTGCGATGCTGGAACGCGTTTTTTGAAATTGGCATTCACCTGGCTATCCTTCGACAGGTAATTGGTGTCAGAAGGAAGTTCACTTTTAAAAGCGAATTCAAATATAGTCGCTTCTATATGATGATAGAAGGAAGGAACCCGCTACGGAAACGATCCAAGTGTTGCTGGTGGACGATCAAAAACTTTTTCGGGAAAGCCTGAGTTCCGTGTTGGAAATCCGTAATTCCAACATTAAAATTGTGGGGCAGGCCTGTAATGGTGAGGAAGGTTGGCAAATGGCCGTCAGACTGCGGCCGGACATCATTCTAATGGATGTCCGCATGCCCGTCATGGATGGGGTTGAAAGCGCCAGGCTGGTCCGGGCCGACTGCCCCGAATCGAAAATCATTATGTTGACAACTTTTAGTGACGATGAATACGTGTTTGAAGCGCTAAAACTGGGCGCGGTAGGTTATCTTTTGAAAGATATTCAGCCGGCGGAGGTCGAAACGGCCATTTTGACCGTGTATAATGGCGGAGTCCTGATGGCTTCCGATATTGCGGCGAAACTGGTCCATAAATTAACCAATATCCCGGGAACACCCGAGCCGCAACTTCAGCAGTCCAAAGTTCAAGAACTTTTAACCCCCAGGGAACTTGATGTTTTCCGCCTCCTCGCCTCGGGGCACGACAACAAAGAAATCGCCGAGAAGTTGTTTTTAACCGAGGGAACCGTGCGCAATCATGTCAGTAACATTTACAGTAAGCTCAATTTGCGGGATCGGGTACAGGCGGTAAAATACGCCATCGCGCATGGCCTATTTTAGCATGGAGGTATCATGGCGCGGCTTTCATGCCTATTCCGTATCAGCGCGGTTACGCTGAACCTGTTGATTTACGGCCTCACTTGGAATCTTTATCTATCCAACCAGCCCATTGGAGTTCCGGTCTATTGGAAAACCCAATTTTTCATGATCCTGATCATCTCGTCTATGCTCGCCGTTCTCGTCCGGATTATTACGGTCGATTGGTTAACTGCGGCCGGGCTCATTTTACGGGGGATGCTGGCTTTGGTGGCCATCAATTCGATGCCGGAGTATATGCCGGTTTATGCTCCGTTAATTGCCGTCATCCTTTTTGAAATTTTTTTATCGGCTTCCCTCGGGGTGAGCATTGGTTCCTGTTTGTTGATCATCGCTCTCATGACCTGCGAACGATATCTGACCAATCAGACTTGGGGGTATATCCACCAAGCTCCAAGCGTCGCAGATTTTTTTCTGCCCTGGGGAGAATGCGCGATTGCCATGATTTGCGGTATCGTCATCCGCCAGCTATTGGATAAGGTCCATCACCTATCTGACCAGGTGGAGCAGTTTTATCAATCGAACATCCGTTTAGTAGAAGCCAACCTGGGCCTTCAGGATTATACGGTACGCCACCAACGGGAAAGCATTATGAACGAACGGAACCGGATTTCCCGGGAAATTCACGATTCCGTGGGTTACATGTTGACCAACTTAATAGCGGTCCTGGATTATTCGAGGGAATTGATTATTGCCCAAAAGGACCAAGCGCTTGAAAAGATTGATCAGGGGCGGGAACAGGCGAGAGCAGCCCTTGCTGAAGTCAGGCGGGCTGTCAGGGCGTTGCGGCCGCCGATCGAAGTAAGCCGGCTTCAGGCGGTTTCAGCCTTGATTACCGCTTTTTCGGAGGCGACCGGCATTGAAGCCTCGGTCTATATGCCAAAACTGCCGGATAGTTTCGGTGAAGAAATTGACACCATCATTTACCGGGTCATTCAAGAAGCGCTGACCAATACATTTCGTCATGGGCAAGCCACGCACGTGTTTATCAGCATTAATCTGAAAAATAAGCTGCTGAGCATCACCATTAAAGATAACGGTTTGGGCGCGACGAGCTTTCAGCTGGGCTGCGGATTGACTGGGATTCAAGAGCGAGTAAGAGCTTTGAACGGTAGATTTGAAATTGACAGTTCCCCCAATCAGGGGTTTATCATTAAAATCCTAATACCATGGCTGAATGAATATTTTAACGATATGGGATGAAATATTATATCTGAGTATCAAGTTTACTCAGCAACCACTATATGGTTCTGTACCCCCAAGTAAGGAGAACCCTATCTGTCACTTTGAATAAAGGAATTGGAGGATAAATCATGACGCTGATGGACCTAACCCTCGCCCCAATGTTGTCAAGCTACGCTGTAAAAAGATAGGAGGATAAACGCCATCGAAGTGTCAAAAAAGTTTATAAAATTAAA
>NZ_SLUN01000077.1 GCF_004340685.1 Hydrogenispora ethanolica
GAGTTTTTGGACTGTGTCTACGGGCATCTATTTTTTCCATATCTCTATTTTATCAGTTTTTTGAGAAATAGATATATTTATTCACCTGATTAATAGTTAAACATAGTCAGAATCCAGATCTTTTGAAGATCCTCGAATCCTTAGGAGTATGCGATTTCCTATGGAATTTTTATCATGATATAATGATATATTGGCAACAGTAGAAAAAGCAATCGCTGCAAATTATGATATTCGTCTTGATTCTTACCCGTATGATTCACAGAAACGCTGGTTTGCCATGGAGAAATAGTGGAGGAGGAGAGACATGCGGTTTCCAGACAGTGCGGGTTTATTACTTACCATTCTTGATGGTTTTATACAGAATGAAGAAATGATGGTTCAATCAATTGATAATTACCATTATCCTTTTGGAAATTTCATGGAAAAGACCCAAGCCGATGATTTGACTTTAACTGATATTGATGATTGTATCAGAGTTCCTAGGCTATATATCATAGCAGGTCATAAGGATAAGGTTCTTTGTGTGGAACAAGCATGGAGAACAAAAATAACGAAAGCATTTGAACAATTACTTCAGAATGTACAGATAAATGTACAGATATTGGATAAGATAAATAAAAACTTTAAAAAAGTAAAAAGTTATTGCTTAGAATCGTTATATTGGCTCTACTTATCCGAATTGGTGACTGCTGGCTGTGTTCAGTATCCGAGAGAAATGAAGATAGAAAATGGGGATTTAGGGATATTGATTTATTACTGGACTCCTAATCCTAGCGACAATCCACTAGACAGGGTAGAACAGACAATTTCTTTTTGGAGGTATCGCGAACAACCGACTCTAAAAGGTTATCAATGTTTAAACCGTTCTTTTATTTTGCGAAATATAATTGGCCGCAAGGTATTGGCTACTATTCCCGATAGAGAAGGAGACTGGGGTTTGGTACTCGAAGGTGGATTGTTTTTACCGTTGGCGAACGATTTTGAAGCCGGTCTATGTAAGCTAAATAGTAGCCATATTAGCCAATGGACCGTAGGCGAAGTTGAAGAAATATTGCTTAATCCTGTATATGCTTTCGGCTACTATTACCAACATATTGATTTGGTTTGTGAATGGTTTTATGTTTTTCTGTACGGGCTGGCGACAATTGACGAGAATGAGCTAGCTACTGTTGATTTAGAAATTTTGTATCAACACTTTTGTGATTATATCGGAAAACATATTTGCCCTTATATTCTAATAAAGAATAAAATAATCGAAATGAATAAATTTATTGCTGTGCTTAAAATAACGTTGGAGGATATCAGAAAATATTTAAAAGGTAAAGAAGAAACAGGGATTTCCAAAAATATTTTTTTGATGATGCGAAACCGACATACCTATTTACCAGTCGTTCATCAGTTTATTCATAGAAAATTCGGTTTGGATATTGTTAATACGACCTGTTCCATAACTTTGGACGTTAGCTATTGGAAAAATAAACTTGATAACTTGACAAAAGTAATGGAGTCTAATAAGAAAGGAAAAGTGTTGGAAAATTTAGCACAGTATTTTCTTGGTACCATACCTGGTCTAAAAGTTACTGCTGTTCGAGCAAAAAGAGGAAGGGAAGAAGTAGATATTTTCTGTTGTAATATCTCCTGTGATTCCTATCTTTGGAAACTAGGAGCATTGATTCTTATCGAATGTAAGAATAGAAAAAAGAAAGTGGAGGTATCGGATATCCGGAACATGGTTCCTATCATGGAGGCAAAAGGAATACATGGAGCAATGATTTTTAGCAGAGTGGGTTTTTCATCGGTTGCTATTGATGAAATTAAGCACCAGCTTTTTGGTGGGAAGATGATTATTCCTATCTACCTAAAAGAATTGGAGGGGGTAGGCCATGAGAAAAGTGCTTATGATCTTCTAAGAGAGAAAATCGATTACTCAGAAAAAATCATGGAAAATGATAGTAGGCAATTATATTTTTAGTAAACCAATCTCGCACAGAAAATTGCAAAATAGGCATGTATATTTCCCCCAGGAGGTTTGTCGACAGCCAATAACAAAAGGAAAACTATGTAAGGAAGAAAATGGAAATTGACCATATTTATATCTGCACAGAGTATAAGGCACCGGCAGGAGATTTACTGATCGAATTCGGGCTTGTAGAAGGTTCTTCAAATATCCACCCTGGACAAGGGACGGCAAACAGAAGATTCTACTTTCATAACTTAATGGTAGAGCTTTTGTGGGTAGAAAATAAAGACGAGGTACAGAATGAACGGACTAGGTCAATGAGATTATTTGAGCGATGCCGATTAAGTTCAAATGCGATTTCTCCATTTGGGATTGCATTTAGACCCACAATAGAAAAAGATGAAACAGCACCATTTCCGGCATGGGATTATCACCCTTTTTATTTGCCGGATTTTCTAAAAATTCAAGTGGCTGATAATACGCCACTGAGTGAACCGATGTATTTTTACCTGTCTTTCGCTAAAAGACAGGATCAGGTTGCTCTTGAGAGGAGAGAACCGATGGAACATAAAGTGCCTCTAAAAGAAGTAACGTCTGTAAAAATACATGTCAATCAAGATGTTGTGTTGTCAGATACTGCTGGTATTTTAAATCAAGTTCATGGTTTTTTGATTGAAAAGGATAAAGAACATCTTATTGAGTTAGAGTTTGATAATGCTATAACAAATCAATCTAACGCATTGTGCTAGTTCATCGTAATGTAGTTACAAGCTTTTAGAAGTAATGCGATAAAGCTTTATAATGTCGTTGCAGGCCAATGCCCTCACCCCTGAGGCGGATTCAGAGGTGTCTGCCCTCCCCCATAACGCTCGAAAAGGCACTCGCTATGGGGGAGGGAGAAACGGGCCTAAAACCATAGCCGCGTGATTTTAGGCATCTTCGACCCCTCCCCCATAGCTATCGTTTTTTGATAGCGTGTGACTTTCCCCCGAATTGCTAGACACTCAGAAGAGGATGTACAATACATCATAAGGAGCTGAGTGAAAATGGCAAAAGAGAAACGGGTATTTAC
>NZ_SLUN01000078.1 GCF_004340685.1 Hydrogenispora ethanolica
GAGTTGTACGGCTTGCTCTTTGAACTCTTTTGTAAATACCCGTTTCTCTTTTGCCATTTTCACTCAGCTCCTTATGATGTATTGTACATCCTCTTTTGAGTGTCTAGCAATTCGGGGGAAAGTCATATCATAATGTTGAACGAAGTCACTATAAATTGTGGATTAGCAGTACCAATGTTTTAACTGCTCATTTTGAACGAGTTGTTGAAGGGATTATCCATAGAGAGATCTTAACTGAATCAAAATTTGAGTTGGAGGAAATAAAGAAAACTGTTCCAGTTTTTGTTCAGAACCAAAGTTTTGAACGTGCTTTAGATATTTTAGAAAAGAACAGATACATATTAATATCTGGAGAGCCTGGAATTGGAAAGACAACTTTGGGGCGTTGCCTAGCTGCCTATTATTTACAGCATTTGAGTTATAGGGAGTTTATTTATGTTAATAAAGTAGCTTCAGCCCTTAGCATGTACAAAGAAAAAGAGAAACAAGTTTTCTTTTTTGATGATTTCTGGGGAGATATTTTTAAAGATGAAAAGCTTTCCCTTAACGAGGAGAAAAATTTATTGAAGTTTATTCACCTAATTTCCAAATCGAGAAATCAAATTTTGATTTTGACATCCCGGGGATATGTATTACAGCAAGGCTTGGCCGAATATCAAAATGAACAACTTAAACTAGCATTTAATATTGGTAAATGTTTTCTCCAACTCGGAGACTATTCAGATTTAATCAAAGCAAGGATTTTGTTTAACCATCTTTATTTCTCAGAAAAACTTGAGTGGGATTATGTCGAGGTTATTGCTGATGGGTATGAACGAATTATCAACCATAACAATTATCACCCAAGAATTATTGAAAATTTTCTTGATCAAGGTTCATTGCTAATGAAAGATAATGACCCCAGACAATTTTATAACAAATTTTTGAATTATTTAAATGAACCATTCGATTTCTGGAAAGAAATTTTTATGAAACTAACATATGGAGCTCTGCTTACCGCTCTCATTCTACTATTATCATCGCAACCCACGAGGTATAGCGATTTAAAAGAATCTTTTTATTCTTGTATAGAGGTTGGTAGACACAATTACATTCCAATTCAGGAAGAAGAGTTTGAGAGTATTATTGCCCAACTGGAAAAAATAATGATTGTAACCAATAAGGAGAAAAGAACATCAAGAATTTTGGTTAAGTTTCAAAACCCATCCATCAAGGATTTTTTATGCCGCTATCTGGCAGAAAACTTACCTCAATACGGCAAAATGCTTATCCAAGGGTGCCCATTTATAAACCAACTTCTTTTTATATTTAAAACTACAGATTCAAAGCGTTATATCGATGAAGGTTTGGAAGAGAATGCCCTTGACCGGGAAAAAGTCCTTTTCCCAAAAAACCTTGAAATACTTCTAACAAATAGAATTATTTCTGAGTTTGATACTTTAAAATATTCCTATGCAGAGGGAGATGCTTATGAGCATAAACCTTCGGTATACGTTGTTCCCGAGGATTGTATTGTAAGAAAACTACATGATATTGTGTCTAATTTTGGGGTCAATAAGAATGCTCAGATGGATGCATTCATTAGAGATAAAGTTAAATGGCTATGCGTGATTCTTCATGAGGAGGGTTATCCATTTTCCTATGATGATATGGTGGAATTCCCCTATTTGATTCAAGCGGTAATGCCATAAACGATTTGGACGGAAGTAGATTAATCAATGATTATTATGAACATTCCAGGTTTGCCGAACATTTGTTACTACTTGATAAATTTGCAAAGATTTTTCCTAAAGAATATGCTGATTTTAAGAAAATAAACTATAAAACGATTAAGCGTTATATTAAATGGATACTTCTTGATGATGTAGATTTTTTCGCTTCAGAAGGGGAAGATGAACGTGTCGATTTTCTTATTGATATAGTTTATTCAGAAATATTGGAATGTTATAATTTGTATGATAGTCATAAATTTTGGCAGGATTTGAGATTAGCTGGAGGCTATTTTGATTATCTGGATGATGAAGATGCTGAGAATCAGCTGGATGCGGAAAGGTTGAAGAATAGAGAGGAAAAAATTAAACAGGAGGAACAAACAGAAAAGAAGACAGATGAATTAATAAAGACGGAGCGGGATGCTTTGTTAGGAGTATCAGAGAAACTACCTAACGAAGAAATTATTGAGTTTATTAAAAAGAACGTGCAAGATACTATAGAAGCATTAGAACTAGTTTACATGTTCGAGAATCAAAAACCATGGTATATTTGGCCATTTTTTAGCAATTGGAACAGATTGTCTCTTTTGCTAGCTTTTTACCAAGAGGAAAAGAAATTTTCACTCACCAGTGCTTCCTTTTATGAACGATTAACGGTTTATTTGGTTAAAGAATATAGTAATGCGGGTTTGAATTGTGATGTCAGTTCTTTGGTCGAAATGTTTTCAGAATTTGCTTTTGACATGATGGAAAATGGGCAGACCATTTTCTCGGAACAGGGAATCCAAAACCATCCAACTTTTAAACATAAGCTGGAAACCGGTCAGATAGACTTGTTAACCCTGCTATCTTTTCCTTTCTTAGTCCAGAGAGGAAAATGGTATGAATTTCGAACGCTGGCCTTCCAGGTATATTTATCATTGAGGAAATTTCTTCAACTCAATGAAAAGGAAAAAATAGCTTCTTATGCGGAGTTTTTGGATCTAAATGATTGTTTTATCGATAACGAACATGATATTTGGATATTATGCTCTGAGTTAGATCTTCATAGCTTCAATCAATATTATTTAATCCCTATTTTGAAAGAATATTTATCTGCTGTTTCCGCCAAACTAAAAGGACAAGAAGCTGACGGAATTGCCTGACCGGGAATAACCAGATATAATGACCGTAACAACAAGAAAAGGAAAGAC
>NZ_SLUN01000079.1 GCF_004340685.1 Hydrogenispora ethanolica
TGGCCAGCCGTTCCTTAACCGCTTCGCTCCAGCCCGACAGCCGCATCTGTGTTACGATTTTTTGGGTCTCCGTTCTAATCACTCTAATCACTCCACTTGCTTCAAAACGCTCCATTGAACATTTTGAACCTTCTTGGAGTAAATTGTACCTTTCTAATCACTTATCTTTCAAGGTGCGCGGCGGTTTGACGGTTACGATGGAATAGGCTATCTATCCATGTTACGTAATACGACAAAGGCACAGTTTCTTATCACTGTGCCAAAAGTTAAAGTCCAAGCAGCTATATTACCAACATATTTTCTAGCAAAATCAAGTTTAGTATTTTTTTATATATTCTTCCCAAGTATCCGGGTAACGCTTTTTTATATACTCAAGTGTTCGCTTAGGAATTTTAGTATTCCAATAATTTACCCCTTGTCGCGCAAATTCTTGAACTATCTCCATTTTTATTTTGTATTCTTTGGAGTTTAAATCATAAATCCAATCCCGTAAGATATCAACTGGATAAAATTGATCATTAGGGTTATCACCAGGCATTGTAGTATTTTTCGATCGATAATAAGGTTCATTTACTTTTGCTTTTTTCTCCACAATTAAATAATAGGCATATTGCACCCCTTCTAAAGTAGCATATGCACTTCCTGCATCTAATGCCGTAATCGCCGCTGTATCTCCCGATTCTGTTTTATGGTTAATATCAGCACCTGCCTCCACTAGAGCTTTTGTTTTCTCAATACCACATGGAATTGAATTCATCAATGGACTAATCCCTGTTTCTCTATCAGTTTTACCGCTGCTAACATAATTGATGTTTGGATTCGCGCCATAGCGCAGTAAAAGTTTTACATACTTCGGATCTTTTTTGTAATCATTATCGATCCAAGAGTATTCTGCCGCCACAAAAAGCGGGGTTTGTCCTCCAAATATATTAGCCGAGGCAATATTGGGATCAGC
Source organism: Hydrogenispora ethanolica (assembly GCF_004340685.1). Taxonomy (NCBI): domain Bacteria; kingdom Bacillati; phylum Bacillota; genus Hydrogenispora; species Hydrogenispora ethanolica. The sequence goes on from NZ_SLUN01000079.1 coordinate 956, forward strand.
TCCACATTTTAGTAATGACTCTGCCGATTTGTACTTCTCCGTTCCCACGGCCCATAATAACAAAGTAGCGCCATACTTCGGTTCCTGGTAATTTAATAAATTTGGTTTGCTTTTAGCTATTCTTTCGATCTTCCCGGTATTTTGATCTTTTACGGCTAATGCTAATTCCCATGCCGGAGTATCTTTATAAATACGGATATCAAAAATTTCATAGCCCTCCTTATTTGCTGCTTTGCTATTATTCAATTGATAAAGACATAATATAACAGCAAATATTGATAAAATTACAATTATTTTTTTAGCCATTGTTCTATTACATTCCTTCCCATTCGCTTATTGCCTTCTTTACTCCAGCCATTGAATGATTGTAAAGCGGATTCCAAGATTGTTGCGGTAAATAAACTACATTATCAATGGGTTTTGATATACCACCAAACAAAAAGTTTAATGGTTCATTTTTTACAATATAGGCAGTCATATTTCCTCTATAATCTGAACTGTTTAGTCCAATGGCTTTTAGATTAACTGAGGCCGGATTGAATAAAATAGCATTATATTTCTTTGTTGCTACTGCATTAGCTGCTGCTTCTGCTCCGCCCTTTGAATGCCCGACAAATGTTATATCTGCATCAGGATGATTCTTTACAAATGCTGTTGCGTACGCTACTGATTTTTTCATATCAACTGAAGCTCCAAAAAACTGTTTTATATTATCACCCCAGTTGCCCAAGCTTGACGTTCCTTTGTTTGCTATTACATATTCCGTATTTCCATCCGCTCCTACCCTTGCGTATACTCCCATACGCAGGCCAGTACCCTTTGGGCTATAAACATCAATCAATGTCCATCCTCCTGATAGTACCTTTCCTTCTTGCCCAGTATAAACATCATCCGCAATATCCGCCGCCTCGGAAAGACTGGGGCCACCTCCATTATCTGGATAAATAGCAGGTGAATCTACGCCAGGAGGATTGATAGCCTTGAATAATCCTTCCGTTATTGTATTCTCTATACCACTTAAACTTACTGCATCACTAAACCTAAATTCATATTTTCCTGTAGCGGCAAATACGCCAAATGCTTTATTAAACCATTTTCTTACACCGTCAAAGAAGTCATTGCCTGTTGGGTGAGTATGTTTACCCAGATATGCGCTTACTCCTCCACTTATAGCTCCAGTTCCGGCCCCATCCCAAAAATCTCCACCCATTAGTACCGACATGGTTCCACTTGTTAACCCACCGGTA
>NZ_SLUN01000080.1 GCF_004340685.1 Hydrogenispora ethanolica
CAATGCTTTTTTGCGCCGGGGTGAGGGCTGCTTCGAACCGGAAAAATTGGGAGGCAAGCCAGACACTCCTTGGGGCGACTATAGTTCTCCGCGAAAGGCTTTTGCAGAAGGCAATTTGGGAGATTTCGGTTTCACTCGGAAAGCTTTTTCGTAAGCTTGATCGACGTAGCCCCTCATCCCCAGCCCTTCTCCCGGCGGCCGGGAGAAGGGAGTTGAGCTTGTTATGATAGCCAATCCGTTCCTAAAACCCTCTACCGGCCCTTGACGGGAGAGGGTCGGCGCAGGCTTTTTTACGCCGGGGTGAGGGCTGCTTCGAACCGGAGATTTGAAGGCAGTCAGTTATTTCTTAAGACGACTATTGGTCCCCGCGAAAGGCTTTTGGCATAAAGGCAATTTGGGGGATTTCGGTTTCATCGGAAAGCCCCTTTCGTAAGCTTGATCGACGCAGCCCCTCATCCCCAGCCCTTCTCCCGGCCGCCGGGAGAAGGGAGCTGAGCTTGATATGATAGCCAATCCGTTCCCCAAACCCTCTCTACCGGCCCTTGACGGGAGAGGGTCGGCGTAGGCTTTTTCGCGCCGGGGTGAGGGCTGCTTCGAACCGGAGATTTGAAGGCGGTCAGTTATTTCTTAAGACGACTATTGGTCCCCGCGAAAGGCTTTTGGCATAAAGGCAATTTGGGGGATTTCGGTTTCACTCGGAAAGCCCCTTTCGTAAGCTTGATCGACGTAGCCCCTCATCCCCAGCCCTTCTCCCGGCCGCCGGGAGAAGGAAGTTGAGCTTGATATGATAGCCAATCCGTTCCCCAAACCCTCTACCGGCCCTTGACGGGAGAGGGTCGGCGTAGGCTTTTTCGCGCCGGGGTGAGGGCTGCTTCGAACCGGAAAAATTGGGAGGCAAGCCAGACACTCCTTGGGGCGACTTTAGTTCTCCGCGAAAGGCTTTTGGCATAAAGGCAATTTGGGGGATTTCGGTTTCATCGGAAAGCTTTTTCGTAAGCTTGCTCGACGCAGCCCCTCATCCCCAGCCCTTCTCCCGGCATCGGCCAGGAGAAGGGATGCCGAGCTTGATATGATAGCCAATCCGTTCCCCAAACCCTCTACCGGTCCTTGACGGGAGAGGGTCGGCGCAATGCTTTTTTGCACCGGGGTGAGGGCTGCTTCGAACCGGAGATTTGAAGGCAGCCAGTTATTTCTTAAGACGACTATTGGTCCCCGCGAAAGGCTTTTGGCATAAAGGCAATTTGGGGGATTTCGGTTTCACTCGGAAAGCCCCTTTCGCAAGCTTGATCGACGCAGCCCCTCATCCCCAGCCCTTCTCCCGGCCGCCGGGAGAAGGGAGTTAAGCTTGATATGATAGCCAATCCGTTCCCCAAACCCTCTACCGGCCCTTGACGGGAGAGGGTCGGCGCAGGCTTTTTCGCGCCGGGGTGAGGGCTGCCTCGAACCGGAGATTTGAAGGCAGTCAGTTATTTCTTAAGACGACTATTGGTCCCCGCGAAAGGCTTTTGGCATAAAGGCAATTTGGGAGATTTCGGTTTCACTCGGAAAGCCCCTTTCGTAAGTCAACTCGACGCAGCCCCTCATCCCCAGCCCTTCTCCCGGCATCGGCCAGGAGAAGGGAGCCGAGCTTGATATGATAGCCAATCCGTTCCCCAAACCCTCTACCGGCCCTTGACGGGAGAGGGTCGGCGTGTCCCGGTAACAATGAAAGTGCCGGGAAACGTAAAAGCGGTAAAACACGTAAAGGAGATAGTTCTCTAAAAGCAAGCTTGGTACAAGCGGTAAAAGCAATTTCCCATACAAGAAACAATTATCTTTCAGCAATGTACCATCGGTTAGCAGGTCGAATTGGCAAGAACAAAGCAACGATCGCAGTGGCCCATGCAATTTTAGTCATCATTTACCATATGTTGAAAGATGGCACATCTTATCAGGACTTAGGAGCGAATTACCACGAAAAGATTAATATGAAAGCCACCGTTAAACGGTCTGTTAAACGTCTTGAAGCGCTAGGGTTTATTGTTTCGTTAGAAGCCCGAAATCCTGCTGTCTAAACGTTGATTGAGTGCTCCATGGGCTCCTTTTTCGTTGCCGTTTGTATTTTCTAAGTAGTCCCCCACCCCAGTATAGCTGGGGCAATCGAAAGGATGAAAATAAGCCATTTTTATACTCCCGCAGAGGCGCAAAGACGCAGAGTTTTTA
>NZ_SLUN01000081.1 GCF_004340685.1 Hydrogenispora ethanolica
TTCGGATTCACCGGGAAAGAATATGACCCGGACACGGGGCTGTATTATTTTAATGCCCGGTGGTACGACAGTGAGCTAGGGCGGTTTATCTCGGCCGACCCGGCGGCGGATCCGCAGAATCCGAACCTTTACAGTTATTGCGGGAATAACCCGGTGATACGGAGCGATCCGGACGGGCAGTTCTGGCAGATCATCATTGGTGCTTTAATTGGCGGATTTAGCTCGGAGCGGAACGGTGGGGATTTTTGGACCGGAGCATTGATGGGGGCAATCAGCGGCGGGATCTCAATGGGAGTCAACAATGCCTTGGTTAATTGGGCAGGGATGTCCGCTAATGCTTTGGGAACGAATGTCTTAAGCGGCGCAATCTCCGGTGGGATTACCAGCGAGGCTTTTGGGGGAGATTTCTGGTCCGGCGCCGGGCAGGGCGCTCTTATGGGAGGAGTTTCTTGGCAGGTAAATAAATGGTTTGGAAATACCTTTGATAAATGGGCAGGGGATAGCAGAGGAAAACAGGCTGTAGCCAACGGTGCTCAAAATGTAGTTACAGCAGTCTTTATGAGACAAGATGCGGGATTGGCCTTTGTTAATGGGACATTTGCGTCGTATAGTAGGAGTGTTGTTAATAAATATAAGCCAACTGCTAAAGAAGGTACTCAAAAGGTTACTGCGGAACAATTAAAGGAGCTTGGATGGAAGAATGTTACAGATGATGTGGTAGAAAGTTTAAATAATACTTTGAAAAAGTATGATATAACTACTCCGGAGAGGATTAGGCATTTTCTTAGTCAATGTATGCAAGAAACAAATAAGGGGCAGTGGCCGACAGAGCAAGATTTTGGTGATAAAGGATATTTCCAGCGTATGTACGATGGCAGAAAAGACCTTGGTAATCAGCCTGGAGATGGTATAAAATATAGAGGTGGTGGAGCTATTCATTTGACTGGAAAAAATCAATATAAAGCATTTGCAGACGCTATGGATGATCCGAGAATTATGGAAGGCGCAGATTACGTTGCAAAAAATTATTTTTGGGAGGCAGGAGGGTATTGGTGGAAGACTCACGGTATGAATGCTATTATCGATTCAGGAGCGTCTGTAAGACAGGTTACTAAAATGGTAAATGGTGGATATAACGGATTGAGTAATAGAGAATTTTACTATAATCTTTGCCGTAAAGTAATCAAGTAAAAGCGAATCATTTAGCTCTTGAATTACTTTTTTAAAAACCTATATAGGAGGAGAAGGTTTATGTTGAAAAAATATGCCCCTATATTTTTATTAATATTTTTTGTAATTCTAGCGTTATCATCCACTACAAAAGGGATCGTAAATGGGCAAGCTACAGGGATAACTTCCAAAACTTCGAAAAACATGATTTATGAAATAATGAAAGGAACATATAAGGTTAAAGGAGTTCAAATTAATTACCCTCAAATTTTCAAGTTAAATAATAAAGGAAAACAAGAAAATATCAATCAATTAATAAAAAAAGAAGCATTGAAAGTTTTGAATTACTATTCAGGTGAAATTGATGGGCTTAACTTAGAAATTAATTATAATATAAAATTGAAAAATGCGAACTTATTAAGTATTCAATACGTAGGAATAGGATATAAAACAGGTTCTCCTCATCCAAATCGTTTATTTTATACAACAAATGTAAATATTAATTTAGTAAGTCGAGTAAGATTAAAAGATCTTGTTAAAGTTAATGAAATTGCACATAAATTTAAGAATGGAAAGTTTAAAGCGCTAAATGCTAATTTCAAAGACATATATAATGAATACCCTATTGAGTATTTTATTAACGCATTTAGTAAAGCAGACTCGTTAGATACAATAGGTACTGAAAATCAATCGGATACTTTTTGTTATTTATCAAAAGATTCTTTAGGCATCAGTGTAAGTGCAGGCGGTGGAGTGGATCATGCAGAGTTTGAAATAAAGTTTAAAGATATAGTTACCATAAAAACTGAAAATGGAGTTTGGAAAAGTTTGAATTTACTTGAGTCTTAGATGGTTGACATTTGCCCCAGTTGACGCTATTTACATTAATATTTTTAAAAAATGGGTCGTTATTTGGGGTTCGCTGAACAGAGAAAAAAGCCTTGATAATACTAAGTTTAAGAGCTATTTGTGGTATAATAGATCCAAGGAAAACAGCGATAAAAGAA
>NZ_SLUN01000082.1 GCF_004340685.1 Hydrogenispora ethanolica
TGAATACCTGACAAAAGTTTTCACCCAGGCTCCAAACGGCGCGCGCCTCGAAAATCTCTTGCCCTGGAGGGTGTGACCCCTGGATTGACGGTTACTTATTATTGAGAGAATTTCATAATTCCAAAAAACGATTAAAAGTAAATTTCAAGGAGCATAAAAAAACTTCACCCCGATTTTGTAGAATTTTCGAAGTTATTATAGCAACAACCGAAATCGCAAAACGGAAGAGGTGAAGTTAACATGGAAATTCTACAAACAACACTGTTTCCCTTAGTAGGATGTGAAATCAAAACACAACAGAATCCTTTTTTTGAGAGCATTCCATACAACGGAAATTTATCGCTATTTTTAAGAAATTGAATTATGAAATCTCTGATACTAAATAAGATTTATCATTTGAGTAAATATTAGCTTTTCACTCAAATGATACAGTGCAGTTATTGAATATTTATTAAAAAACGAACCAGGCACTATATAGGTTTATGGCTCTCAGGTTCAGATGTCTGATTCAATCAAAAATAAGACCAATTCTGTTAGTTTTTATATTTCTAAAAACAATTACATAATAACAAAAACTTGATTTTCTCCATCTCTAAAATGAACATCAACGGCAAATTCTTTATCGCCATTAAGATAAGAAATTAAATTATACATCCTTTGCATTACTGTTTCGATTTTAATTTCATCGACAAAACATAGATTAGCGTCACTATCCAACCCCTGCTTTAAGGGCAATGATACTATATGATTTATGAGGCTATTATACAAAATATCTGGAATATAATCATTGTTAAGTTTCATTTTTTGATGTTCAAGATTTGTTTTTATTGAATAAAACTTTTTACTAGATAGTTTATCCAAAGAATATAGTTCTAGTGAATCTTTTAACTCTTTCACACTAATAGATACATACTCTTTGGGAATCTGAGTATAACAAAAATAATTAAAAAATTTGTGACCCTCTAGAATGTCAATATATTTTTTTATTTCCCTGTCCTTAATTGCCTCTGAAATATCAGGATGAATAGCAAGTTCGTTTATAAATGGAAACAACGAAAAATTATTGATATACAATAACTCATCACCTTCAATTATTTGAGATTTAAGGTCTTTTGCCCATTCATATAAATCGAACCTACTAATTTCTTGATGAAAAAAATCTTTTAACTTAGCAATAATATCTTTTTTATTCATCTACATAACCTCATTATATTATAAATGATAATAGCATTCTCCGGTTTTTATGTTTTGCCAATAATGTCTTTCTATAGTACTACCATCTTTTAATTTCCAAGTTTCCATATGATACTTCCATTCATTATACCGAAAACTCTTGCCTTGACTTCTTATGAAATCTTTAAATTCTTGACTGTTAACATTTCGAACATCTCGCCGTATTCTTTTTGCTTCATCTGGTATTGAAGGCTTACCATTACGAAGACCACCTGAACCTCCATTATTCCTACTAGAAGCATTTAGCCTATTGTTCGCAAGCTGGGTGAACGCCCGCCACGAAGCTTCACCTGCCACCAAACCTAAAGCCGATCCTTTTATATAACCATCTATAGCGCCAAAAGTGGCTCCGGCGCCAGCCCCCGGAGGTCCCGCAAATGCAAAACCGGCCGCTCCTCCACCCGCTCCCTCAATTCCTCCACCTATTATTCCACCAGTGATAGACCAAGCTCCGTTCCAAACACCATGCAAAAATGCCTCATAAGGGGTTTCTTGATAAGCCATTGCATATTCAGGGTGACTTAGTACAAATTCCATATATTCTGCTGCATCTTCACTAAAAATTGGCGAAAGCTCAGTTGTTGATTCACTATACTCTGTTACTTCTATTGCGGGAGGACTTAAAGCGTTTGCCAGTGCCTCTCTTAGTCCATCTTCAATCCCACTTAAGCGTAGCGCATCGCTAGCACTTAATTTATACTCTCCCGTACCTGCAAATTGACCAAATGCATTATTAAACCATTTCTTGATGTTATTTAAGAAATCATTTTCGGCAAACTTGGTTTTACTA
>NZ_SLUN01000083.1 GCF_004340685.1 Hydrogenispora ethanolica
GCGGAGTACAAGTTCGCTCCCTATGGGGAGAAGGAGCTCGCTTCCGGGGACGGGACGGCGTATCGGTTTACGGATAAGGCCGAGGATGCCACGACCGGGCTGGATTACTTCGGGTTCCGTTTCTACGACCCGGAGGTGGGGAGGTTTATATCGCAGGATCCGATTAAAGCTGGAGATAATTGGTTTGCGTATTGTGAGGATAATCCGGTGAATTTGGTGGATCCCGATGGACTAAGAATTGACATTGATGGAACGCCGGGGACGAGTAGTGAGTTTTCGGTGCATAGGGATAGTTGGTCTACTCGAGATCATTCTGAATATCATAGTGTGCATACCTCAGATGGCCATCATTATGATGTAAAATATGATTCTCAGCATGGCAGCTACCATTCTATAACAAGTCGCGACACTTGGATAGATAGTAATGGTAATAGGAATGAAAAGTACGATTTTAGTTTACGAACAAAAAGAGGGAAAGAAATATCCGGTATGAGTTGGGACTCGAATAATCCATTGTCTATATCGGCAAGAGGAAGAGTACCCGATGGATATTATATGGATTTCAATTTTTCTGGTGGTTATTGGGGTGTTGGTGGTACATTCGGGTGGATAATAGACTCCTCGGGAGCACGTTTTTATGGTGGAGGAGGATTTATGACGCCTGGTGTATCAGTAAGTATTACGTTTGGCTCTGGAAGTTATCGTTCATGTCGGGGATTAAACGCCGCTTTTCAAGGTGCTTATGGTATTGCAATTCAAAAGGGTTATAATATTTCTCAGCGCAGTGGGTTTGGTGAATATGGTTTTGGAACTCCAGGAGCTTCATTAACAATGTATTATGTTCCATGAAGGGGGATTCAAAATGATTTTACATATAATTGAAATAGGAATTTGGATTTTAGCGTTTGTCTTCCGTAAACAATTGTCAAAATCTATGGTATCTTTTCAGAACAATGTCTGGGGATTTAAGTTTACAGATAGAACTGCAGCAATAAATGAGATAATTATTATGATTGTCTCAATTTTAGGATTTATTACAGGGTTAATATCACTTCTTGGGATTAGAGGAAAATAAACTTTTATAGAAATTAATTGGGCACAAACCATGGTTGAACAAATTTATATACCAAGAATTTAGTTCCATTTAGACATAAAAATAGAAAGACATCAAAGATGATAGCATTCCTAACTAACTAGGCCCAAATCTGGACCTGGTTTTTTATCCAGCAACCTATCCGCCACTCCTTTTCTGGCAATGGAAAAAGAGTGGCGCTTATATGAGGAACGTATGGTATAACGCAAATATTGATATTTGAACGGTCGTAAAAAATCCATGACAGGTACGATAAAGCTTAAAAAATAATCATGTTTTTTGGAGGACTGAAAATGAAGATAGTAATTGAAATTGCACAATACTCACCCAACAACGGAATTGCAATCGAGTGGTTAGATGGTTCAATTGTTGAAAGCAAAATAGTTGGTAATACAATGTTATTAAAAGCTAATAAAGAAGGGTTAACATCTCTTGCGCAGAGTCTATTAACTTTAGCGCAGGAAGGGGTTGAACCGGGGAATCATATTCATTTCGATGAGTTTAATTTATTGCAAGATGGTTCATCGGAATTGGTTATTGAAAGAATTTAATTTGTTTCCGTGAATAAGCCACCCACCCCAACAAAGCTGGGACAAACGAAAGAATGAAAAAAGTCGAAGTGCGACCCCTTGCCCCTTCAAGGGGAAAGCACAAGGCTTTGAAGTGG
>NZ_SLUN01000084.1 GCF_004340685.1 Hydrogenispora ethanolica
AGATATAATGGAAGTGCCAGCATCCGATTCGCAAAACGTAGGTTAAACTAAGCGAGAGCTTAGAACAGAGCTACAATACGAAGGAGGCTGACACTCACCATGAAGTATACCACCTATGTAGGAATTGATGCACACAAAGAAACCTTGGCAGTAGCCAAAATTCATCTAGAGGCAACCGAAGCTGATTTTCTGGGGATCATTCCAAACACGGCCGATGCGGTAAAAAGTCTCGTCAAAAAACTCGGCAACCCTCAAAAACTATGTTTCTGCTATGAAGCAGGCCCTTGCGGGTATGTTCTATACCGACAACTGGTCCGACTCGGAGCTGCCTGCATCGTAGTAGCCCCTTCACTCATTCCAACCAAACCGGGAGAACGCGTCAAAACCGACCGGCGGGATGCCAAGAAATTAGCTCGACTGTTACGAAACGGAGATCTGACTCCGGTATGGGTTCCAGGCCCAGAACAAGAAGCGTTGCGTGATTTGGTAAGGTTACGCGAGGATGCCAATATCGATCGGTTACGGAAACGGAATCAACTTGGCAAGTTTCTCTTGCGAAACGGAATTCATCCTTCCCAAAAGACTCGTCCCTGGACTGTGAAGTATTGGCAATGGCTCAAAGCCCTTCATTTTGAACAATACGCGCATCAGATTGTAGTCAGCGAATCAATCCAAACCATCGAACGGGCGGAGGCCTTAGTGAACCGATTAGACAAGGCCATTGAAGAAGCAGCTTCCCATTTAACCAACCCAAAGCTCTTTCAAGCTTTGCAAGGTTTCAAAGGAATCGGTCTAATTACAGCCGCTACTTTAGTGGCTGAGATTGGGGATATTACCCGATTTAAGACGGCTAAACAATTCATGGCTTTTGTCGGACTTGTCCCCGGGGAATCCTCCAGTGGCGGAACCAGGCGTCAAGGAAGAATCACCAAGACCGGCAATGCACACGTACGTTCGGTGATCATCGAAGCCGGTTGGCACTATCTGAAAAAACCAGTGGTGGGAAAAGCATTACAAAAACGTCAGGCGAACTTATCGGAAGCTGTGATCACGATTGCCTGGAAAGCACAGCAGCGTCTAAATCATAAGTACCGGAAAATTGCCGCGAAGGGTAAACCCAGACAAGTTGCCGTCGTGGCTGTGGCTCGGGAGTTATTGGGATTTGTTTGGGCAATGGCCAATCAAGTCGCAAAAGAAAATTCCGTGGCATAAAGCTTTCTCAGACTTAACTAAAATTACGGAATGAATTCGAGTTGCAGTACGAAGCAGACAGAAGATTTGAGGTACGGGGAGAACTCTCTTTCTCATCCCTTGTGATAAGGTTAAACCGAACTCACGCTGTTAGATGGAGATAGCTCCCTTGACGAATTTAAATCATGCGTGTAACCAATCCGCGAATATCAGGTTGATATACCGTCGAAGACCCATCTGTCTGTTTCCTACTGCAACTCAAAGGAGTGACGCAATTTCCTAAAAACTAAAATCCATTGCCTGCGTCAACGCTTGACATGGAGCCTCTGCGGTCATGTTGGATAAGTCCAGCCCCTGGCTTGTGGCCTTGGCCAATTCATCAGGCTAACATGACCGCATCTCCATATCAAGCGTTGAGTTTGAGGATCTTTATCAAGGTTCTCTTGGTTTGGTTCGAACTTTTTTAGGTTTTTAAAAATTTTGCTTGACGTGGCACTTCCATATCAGG
>NZ_SLUN01000085.1 GCF_004340685.1 Hydrogenispora ethanolica
CTTTTAACCTCGCAGGTGTGTCTTTCTACCTACGATCATTCTAGATTTATCACTGGTTTCCCTGGTTTTGTATCTGTTTAGTTCACGGATTTAGGTTAAAGAAATTTAGATACTCTGACCATTATCAATATTATCTTTCTTTTTTTAATATCATCTCTATAACGTTTTAGTACGATATCATATATCTTTGGTAAAAAATCGGATTTCAATGAGTTCTTACAAAATACACAATAATTTTATTCTACATATGTCTTTGTCAACCAATCATGCAAGAATTGATTTTTTTTATTGAATAGATAAAAAATAAATCCTATGCCAGCAAAGCTAGTAATAACTAATAATATAAGTCGTATAAATGCTCGTGAGGCACTAATTTTTTCTCCACTTTCCGTTCTCAATCTTAATTTCAGAGCCATCTTTCCTAAAGTAGCATCGTATTTTGTTTCCATAGCAACAAAATATAGTATAATTAAAATAAAAATAGTAATTGGAAAAAGATACTGAATAAATCCCCATGCTGTATGGCTATGTGATTCGTTAAGTGGTTGTATATTTGACATTTTTGCAATTATAAAAATTATTATTAATAAGGAAAAACCCATAACATATAAACTTATAAAATCTATTAATAGAGCAATAAACCTTTTCACACAATTAACTAATTTCACGCTATCACCTCATAGAATGGCCTTTTCCCTTTTAAAGTATTATTTAATAATACTCCAGTCTTTAGTTCCCCAATCAGGTATATGACCCCAAAAATCCTTTGTAAAATCAACCAAACTCCAATCTACATATAAAGGTCCAAGTCGTAACGTAAATGGTGCCATGTCAGTTTCAGCATAAAATTTCAATTTAGAAACATCCAATCCAACTTCACCACTCATAAATAAAATACTACCACTTAGAAACCATTTTGTATTTTTTGCTCCACCAGATAAACCAACTACTCCAGCCTCAACACCCCATTCTGCCCATGTTATTCCACCCGAAAACCCCCAATTATTTGTATTCCTGCTAGTTGATTTTCCAACATCAGTTGTATAATCCAATACAGTGCGTCCCGTCATTTTACCATTGGTATAGCTTGCAATAATTGTTTTAACCGTTTTTCCATTAAGAATATAATCGGTTTTTTGTTGGACTATTCTTCCCTTAGCATCTCGTGTTGTAGCTGTCACTTTTATAACCCCATTGACTTGAGCAGGAGTGGCTTGTCTATTAACACTTGTATTATTGCTAGCAAGTAAGGTCCCTCCTTCAAGTACTGCTCCACTTAAATCGTATTCAACATCGGTTGTGGTATCATTAGTCGCTATACTAGAAGGGTTTACAGCGTTCATTAACGCCTCTGATATCGCATTACTAGCCCCACATAAAGCTAGAGCATCACTAGCCTTCAAGCTATACTCTCCCGTACCTGCAAATTGACCAAATGCATTATTAAACCATTTCTTGATGTTATTTAAGAAATCATTTTCGGCAAACTTGGTTTTACTATTCAGATAACCACTTACTCCGCCACTTATGATCCCTTGACCAAACGAATCCCAAAAATCGCCACCCATTAAAACCGATATCGTTCCGCTGGTTAATCCGGTAGTTAATGCTTGAGTGCCTATTTTTCCCAAAGAACTCGCCAAGGCTGTTCCGGATAACAATTCGCTAAAACC
>NZ_SLUN01000086.1 GCF_004340685.1 Hydrogenispora ethanolica
CCTAAATCCGTGAACTAAACAGATACAAAACCAGGGAAACCAGTGATAAATCTAGAATGATCGTAGGTAGAAAGACACACCTGCGAGGTTAAAAGATGTTTGATGGAATACGACAAAGCAACGAAAGACTAATCACTGCATCCGGACTGTCCATCGTGGGATTGTTATTGCAAAAGACGAAATTGCAAGAACGGTTGAACCTGCATCGACTCAAAGATAACGCCGCTCCCCATATCAAAAACCATGAAATCGTATTTGCGTATATTGGCCTATTATGCCAGGGAAAAAGCGATTTCGATCATATTCGTGAAATGAATTCCGACCCTGACTTTTATCGGATAGCCCTCGGGATCGACCATATTCCCTCCAGCGAAACCCTACGCCAACGCCTGGACATGGCCGGGGGTCAATGGCGGAATATCTTACTCGCCGAGAACATTCGCATTCTCAAAGCAACCGGCGCGACGCTCACCCCGTGCCGGGATGAATACATTCCGTTGGATATCGACGTATCCCCCTTTGACAACTCCGGAACCAAGAAGCAAGGCGTTGCTCGAACCTATCAAGGATTCGACGGATATGCTCCTATCTTCGCCTATGTGGGGGCTGAGGGATATCTTGTCAATACCGAACTTCGCAAAGGAAGTCAACATTGTCAGAACCATACCGTGCCCTTTTTGAAAGAAACCATCCTTCAGGCCAAACGGTTGACGTCCACCCCATTGTTGGTCCGGCTGGATTCCGGCAACGACAGTTCCGAGAATATCGAGGTGTGTCGGGAACCCGAAACCCGCTGCCATTTCATTATTAAACGCAATCTACGAACCGATTCCCCCCAGATGTGGCTGGATATCGCCAAAGAAAATGGAACCGTCACTCATCCCCGCGAAGGCAAAACCGTTTATACCGGCAGCGTCCAATGGACGCTTGGCAATCTTCAGGAAAAAGTCCGCATTGTATTTCGGGTCATTGAACGAACGATTACTGCCGATGGGCAAATTCTTTTAGTGCCGGACCTCGAAGTGGAAAATTGGTTGACTTCACTGACGCTTCCACCCCAAGACGTGATCGAGCTATACCAGGATCATGGCACCTGCGAGCAGTTTCACAGTGAAATCAAAACCGATATGGATTTGGAGCGGCTGCCTTCCGGTAAGTTTGAAACCAATGCGCTCATTCTGGAGTTGGCGATGCTGGCCTACAATATTTTGCGAGTCATCGGCCAAGAAAGTCTAAAACAAAATGACTCCCCACTACGGAAACCAGTTTTGCGAAGGCGGCTTCGCACCGTGATTTCCAACCTCGTTCTGATCGCGACCCGGGTGGTTCAGCACGCCCGGAAAACCTATTTGAATCTGGGCAGAAGCAACGCATGGGTTCAGACGTTTACGCGAGTTTATGAAGCTTTCGCGTTCTAGTGTATACTTTGATTAGCGGGATAAGCTTTATTTCACTGTTCCCTTTTTCCGTTTAGCCTCCAGTAAGATGACTGGATCGTTACCATTCATCGCAATCGCTTCCCTTCTTTTGGGGTTTTATGGTTTCCCCTCTTGATTCTTTGCAATTCTTGGGGATTTAGGTCGTTTCCGTAAACTTAAATCACGGATTCAGGT
>NZ_SLUN01000087.1 GCF_004340685.1 Hydrogenispora ethanolica
ACCCGGGTCACTAGGAACGGCGCGACCCAATTGGACTCGGCCTACGATGGGACCGGGATGCGGGTCAAGAAGGTGGAGAACGGCAAGACGACCTATTATATCTATGCCGGAGCCAATCCGCTACTGGAATACTCGGACGGGAAATATCTGTACCGGATTTATGCGGGGAATCACGCGATTGCCGAGGAAACGGGCGGTGTGGTAAAATTCTATCATAAGGATCACTTAGGTTCGACGCGGGTGGTGACGAGCGCGACCGGAGCCAAGCTTGCCGAGTACAAGTTCGCCCCCTATGGAGAGAAGGAGCTCGCTTCCGGGGACGGGACGGCGTATCAGTTTACGGATAAGGCCGAGGACGTGACGACGGGGCTGGATTATTTCGGGTTCCGTTTCTACGACCCGGAGGTGGGGAGGTTTATATCGCAGGATCCCATTAAGGATGGGGCGAATTGGTTTGCGTATTGTTATGATAACCCGATAAGGTACATAGATCCTCTTGGGTTGAGAGTTGGAGATAACGATAATGGCGGTTGGGATGGAAGCGGTTATGATGGTGATAGTGGAAGCAGCAGTTTTAGGGATAATGGCTATCAACATGATCGTAGCCATGGAGATTATGATAGTTTTGAAAGTGACGGATATACTATCGACCATTATGAGAATGGGATTCCGGTTTTTGCAGCACCTGAGGTACGTGTAACTGCTTCAAGGTACACCATAGATAACGACTATTACTACGATATAAACGATTCTAGTGGACCTGAACATGGTTATATAGATTTAAATTGTACAGTTATTTCTGGATTTTTTATAGGAATTACGATCGGAATTCAAATAGATGAGAAATCTTCCCATTTTTATGTTGGAGGTGCTGCTGGTATTCCTGGTGTCTCAGGTAGTATGACTTTTGGTGATATACTCAATGATACTGGTATAGGAACGGGATGGAATGGTGCAATTGAGGGTAACTTTAACTTTCCAGGACAAATTTGGGGTGGTGCGGGTCAAGTAGGTTATAATTTTAAGGAAGAAACTATATACGGAGAAGCAGGAGTTGGAGTGGGTTCGCCGGGAGCTTCCGGGTCCATATTTTATGTTTTTTAAAAGGAGGTTTGATTCTTGTGGATCTAAGAGGGTTAATTGTAATTGGAATTGGTATTTTAGCGATTATATTTAGAAAAGAATGGGCTGCTAATAATATAAAATTTAATGAACAACATTTTAAAGGAAAATTTTTTCGAAGTTCCCCAAAGAAAATTCAAATAGTGAGCCTTATATGGGGGATTATTGCAATTTTTTTTGGAATGATGATACTTTTTAAACTTCATCCATGAAATTTGTTGATACCAGGGTTCAAACCGGCCCTGGTCTTTTTTGTTGCTGCTTTTTACGCTTTATATTATTGTCGAAAAAGAAGTCGGCGTGGTAAAATTTTACTATAAGGATCACTTAGGTTCGACGCGGGTGGTGACGAGTGCGGCCGGGGCCAAGCTTGCGGAGTACAAGTTCGCTCCCTATGGGGAGAAGGAGCTCGCTTCCGGGGACGGGACGGCGTATCGGTTTACGGATAAGGCCGAGGATGCCACGAC
>NZ_SLUN01000088.1 GCF_004340685.1 Hydrogenispora ethanolica
TTGATAATACTAAGTTTAAGAGCTATTTGTGGTATAATAGATCCAAGGAAAACAGCGATAAAAGAACAAAAACCTTGCATCCGGGAGCCTGAATACATGTACAAATATACCACGCGGCAACTCATCCTACCGCATGAGTTTTTCCTGCCGTTCGGCGGGAAACTGAATCCGAAGAACACATGGTGCCAACTGGCGGCCATAATCCCCTGGGAACAAATTGAAATCAAATACGCCCAAACCTTTAAAAATCTATCCAGCGGACACGAAGCGTTATCCGTGCGAACCGCTTTGGGGGCGCTAATCATCCAAAACCGGAAACGATTATCCGACCGCGAAACTGTGGCAGAAATCGTCGAAAATCCCTATCTGCAATACTTCATCGGCCTGGATTGCTTCATTGAAGAGCCGCCGTTCGACGCTTCGCTCATGGTTCACTTCCGGAAGCGTTTGGGCCAGGAGATTATCAATGAAGTCAATGAACTGATCGCCAACGAATCAGCAAGGCCGAAGCCGCCGGATGACAAATCTTCCGGCCATTCGGGCCCGGAGAGCCCCGAGCCATCGGCGTCAGCCCCTGAAGAAAACGTCAAAAACGCCGGAAAACTTATTCTGGATGCGACCTGCGCGCCAGCGGACATTCATTACCCAACCGACATCTGGTTGCTGAATGAAGTCCGGGAAGCCTTGGAAGAGATGATCGATACGCTTCATGCACCGCATATCGGGATCTCTGACAAACCAAGAACGTACCGTGACCGCGCTCGTCGCGATTATCTCAATGTTGAGAAGAAAAAGAAACTGACCGCCCCAAAAATTCGGAAAGCGATTGGACAACAGTTGCGATACATTCGCCGGGATCTCAAAATTGTGGCCCATCTAAGTCAAAAGAGTCCGCTGGCCTTACTGAACAAACGCCAATACCGGAACCTTTTGGTCAGTCAAGAAATCTACCGGCAACAGCTGATGATGTATCAACGCAAGACCCATCAAGTGGATGACCGGATTGTTAGTTTACATATGCCGTTTATTCGTCCGATCGTCCGGGGAAAAACCAACGCGCCGGTAGAGTTCGGAGCGAAGCTTGCCATCAGCATTGTAAACGGGTTTTGTTTTATGGAACAGATGAGCTTTAATGCGTTCAACGAGGGAATCACGTTGATTGAATCCCTTGAAAACTTCCGGCGACGATTCGGGTTTTATCCGAAGGAAGTTTTGGCTGACAAGATTTATCGGAACCGGGAAAACCTTCGATTTTGCAAGAAGAATGGCATCCGATTTTCCGGGCCGCCGTTGGGCCGTCCTACAAACGACGAAGAAGTTTTGAAAGAACAGCTACGGCAAGAAAGGCAAGATACCGGGATACGAAATGCAGTCGAAGGAAAGTTTGGCGAAGGGAAACGGTTCTATGGGCTAAATCGGATTATGGCTCATCTCCTGGAAACCAGTGAAACGGTCATTGCCATGCAATTGTTGGTGATGAACCTCGAAAAGAGGCTCCGGCTTCTTTGGTTCATTTTTTTCAAGGTCCGTTTTGGGCTTGCTCATGGAACTTGGGGGG
>NZ_SLUN01000089.1 GCF_004340685.1 Hydrogenispora ethanolica
TGAAGGTTAAAAGTCCCCTGGACTTTTTGGATGACGAAAATGAGTGAAATCCAAGCTGTTTTTCAAACGTATGGCCCAGCTTATCGAACCGAACATGCTCTGCCGCCTCATCACCAAAAGACAATGAATGATATCAAAAATTGCCGTACAGCCACTCTCGGTGGCCATATCGACCAGTGTGATCATTGCGGCCATATGGATATTTCCTACAATTCCTGCCGGAACCGGCATTGTCCCAAATGCCAAAATCTGAAACGGGAAGAATGGCTCCTTAACCGTGAGCGGGATTTGCTGGATGTCGGGTATTTCCATGTGGTCTTTACCATCCCGTCTGCTTTAAATCCTTTGGTCCGGTTGAATCAAAAAACGCTCTATGATATTTTGTTTCAAGCCGCTTCGGAAACTCTTTTGGAACTCGCCGCCGCTTCTAAATATCTTGGCGCTCAGATCGGGTTTATTTCGCTACTCCATACTTGGGGGCAAAATTTAATGGAGCATCCCCATATCCATTGCATTCTCCCCGGTGGCGGTCTTTCTTTTGACGGCTTGAAATGGGTCTCATCCCGAAAGAAGTTCTTTATCCCAGTCAAGGTCCTGGCAAGGAAGTTCCGTGGTAAGTTCTTGGCTTTTTTGAAAGCAGCCTTTGACCATTTGTTTTTTGGTGATGCTATCGGTTCCTTGCGCCGGGAAGCCAATTTTCGCGCGTTGCTCAATGAGCTTTACCGGACCAATTGGGTGGTTTATTGCAAACCTCCGTTTAAGAGCCCCGCTTTTGTGTTACGGTATTTAGGCCGCTATACTCACCGGGTGGCGATCGCCAATTCAAGGATTGTCAGTCTCGAAAATGACCGGGTTACTTTTAAGTGGCGCGATTACAGGGATAACAATCGTGAGAAATTGATGACCGTTTCCGCCTTTGAGTTCATTCGCCGCTTTTTGTTGCATGTTTTGCCGCCAAGGTTTGTGAAGATTCGCTATTTTGGTATCTTGAGCAACCGAACTCGTAAGGTGAAGATTAGGCTGTGTCAAAGGCTTTTAGGTATGGCATTTATACCGCTAAAGCCTAAATCCAGGATTGAATTGCTCTCGGATATGCTTGGTTTTGATCCTTCGGTTTGTCGTTGTTGCGGTAAGGGTAAGATGGTTCGACGGCTCCTTGGTTTCTCGGACCTTGCTCCTCCTGCTTAAAACCCATATTTTTTGAAAGCCCATCTTGGGGAGGGGGATTTTATGCTCTTTTTTATGTTCGTTCTTATTCATGATGATTCCTGCTTTCTATTTTGGTTTCAATTGCAATCTGAATGTCTTCCGGTGGTTTTTGAATCTCCATAGCTCTTTTCGACCGCGGCTTCGTTCAACTCCGTGTATCTCGAATTGAGCGGAAGTTTGTTCTCTTTGAAAATCTGATTGCCTCCTTGGCTTTCAGGTTTTTTTGCCGCTCAACTCATGATACACGGCTTAATCTTTTTGTGAATGAAAGAGCTCTTTTTCGGAAGAATGAGCTCTTTCAGTCGCTGAGCGAGCTCTTTTTGTGAATAAAAGAGTTCTTTTTGTGAA
>NZ_SLUN01000090.1 GCF_004340685.1 Hydrogenispora ethanolica
CAATGTTGTCAAGCTACGCTGTAAAAAGATAGGAGGATAAACGCCATCGAAGTGTCAAAAAAGTTTATAAAATTAAAACAAATATTGTAAAACCCCTTGACAAAACAGAAATCGCCCCAAAATCGACTTGGATGCCTCTTTTTTGCAGGTATATCAAGTTGATAGCGGGTGATTCCAATGAAAAACAACCAGCCATTTTTAAAAGCAATCGAACTGACCCAAGAAATCACTCACAGTATTTGGTATCTTTGCCAAGCAAGGCTCTGCCCCACCTATTTTATTCGAGAGGGAAAAATGGGATTTGTCAATTTGATCGCCTTTATCTTGAACTTTACTAAGAAATCACTGCAAATTGAACTCGATAACTTTTTTACCCTAACCCAAGGGACAAATCAGACGGTCAGTAAGCAAGCGTTTTCCCAAGCCCGACAGAAAGTGTCACCGCAAGCGTTCATCATCCTGTTTCAGGCCATCGTCAACCAGTTCTATCAGAACAATGACTTTAAAACCTATCGAGGGTACCGACTTTCCGCGATTGACGGGTCAACGGTGGAACTGCAAAATACCGAAGCGTTGCGAAACGTTTATGGATATGCCGAAAATACAACCGTTAAAGTGGCTCGAGCCAAAGTATCCGGGTTGTATGACCTCGGAAATCATCTTCTGATCGACGCGATCATTGATCGATATGATGTTGACGAAGAAATCCTTGCCTATCGGCATATTGAAAGACTCCGCGAAAACGGTTTGAGAAATGATCTTATCTTGTTTGATCGAGGCTATCCTTCGAAAGCATTGATTACCCGACTGACGGAAGCAAAGATTAACTTTGTGATGCGGGTTTCCTCTCATTTTATCAAGGAAGTCAACCAAGTCAAAAGCCAAGATGAAATCGTCGCGTTTTGGTATAAAGGCCAAACCTATCGGATTCGAGTCCTTAAATTCATGCTCTCATCCGGCGTCGAAGAGATCCTTATCAGCAGCTTGTTGGAGCCAAGTTTTACTATCGACGACTTTATGGAACTTTATTTTAAACGTTGGGGAATCGAAACGAAGTATAATGAGTTAAAGCACAGGTTAGAGATTGAAAATTTCACGGGTGAAACCCCCATCACAGTTGAACAGGATTTTTATGCGTCGATGTATCTATCCAATATGGCCGCTCTGGCGAAGATGGATTCCGATGAACAAATCCAGGAACGAAACCATGACAAGAACCTGAAATATGAGTACCAAACCAACATGAACATTTTAATTGGAAAGCTCAAAGATCGTCTCATCCTCATGATTTTGGAACCAAGTTCCCGAAGGCGTAAGAAGGTATTAGATCAACTGATGCGAGAAATTGCGCGGAATGCTGTCCCCATTAGGCCGGGGAGAACCCATCCCCGGATTAAAAAAACGAATCGGGACCGTTATCCCATGAATCAGAAAAAAAGTTTGTAATTTTTCCCAGCGTAGCTTGACGACATTGACCCTCGCCCTTCCC
>NZ_SLUN01000091.1 GCF_004340685.1 Hydrogenispora ethanolica
AAGCGTTGTGAAGAACCCATAGTTTTTAAGGGGATCAAAAAACTCAAACAAGATCCAATCCAAAATTTGAAACTGAAAAGCTGAAAAAAGGTAGAACCTTGAAAACCGAAAAGCCCTCTTTAAATCGAACGGCTGTAGTTTGAACCCCCGTTGCCTTGTTAGGCTTACTTCGGGTTAAGTGTCTAACCAAACGTTTTATGTTTTGTACCGTGGCCGTTAATCGAGCTTGGATTTTCATATTCTCTAGTCCGTATCCTCTGGCTCGATCCAACCCATGGCATTCTTTCGCTTCCGCAAATTTATGCTCAATCTTGATTCGCAGTTTATAGGTTTTGCTGAATACACGCTTTCGATTGAGTCGGCGCGCATAATTCCGTGCTTTGATTTCATTGAAAAGATTGTGCCGTCTCCGATAACAGTCGAGTTTAAACGTTCTTCGTTTCCAAACCGGAACTACTTCAAAATCCAGTGAGTCCATGGAAACCAAGGGGTGAATCCCTTGATGACGAAGCTTGTGAAGAAACTCACCGGCACGGTAGTTTTTATCCATCAACGCAAATACATTCCTACCAAGGCGTTCTAAAAATTCAATGGCGGTTTCTCGTTCAGCCCGGCCATGCGCTAAGGTTGCCTCTGTATCCAGGATAACCCCGGAGCGAACATCTAACGCGTCGTGTACCAGATAACTCAGTTTTGCCTCATGGGCGCTGTTTTTACGATATAGCCGCGCATCTGGGTCCGTCGTTGAACGATGAGTTTGATTGGAAAATTTCTCGCCCCGAAAATCGGGATCCCCACTGGAGCGGGCCGGCTTTTCAGACTTGTCGTCGGTTGCTTTAGTCGGTTCCATCTGAAGCCGATTCAAATACTCGTCAATACTAACAACTGGTGTAATCGCTTCTAAACTAGTGACCGCAGCGTTGGCTTCAACTTGAGTACCATCGATGGCAACAAGGTTCCCTTTGACTAACCCGCTTTGGATGCATTGTTCGACAATTCGCCGAAAAATGAGGTCGAAAACTTCCATACCCCAACGTTGACGGGTTTTTATCCAAGTACTTCGGTCCGGAACTAGGTCGTTGAATTCAAGTTTGCAAAACCAGCGGTATCCCGCATGCATTTGAAGTTCATTCCATAGGCGGAGTTCGGAAAAGTTCTCAAAGTAACCGATTAACATGATTCGCATGATTGTTTCTGGCGCTGCCGAGGGTCTTCCATTGTCAGCACAATACTTGTCTTTGACCAACTCCCGGATAAATGAAAAATCGATGACTCGATTCACTTTCCGGTAAAAGTAGTTTTCTGGGACGAGGTCTTCCATCGTGACCATTTGAAATATGTTGGTTTGCTCCGACTTCTCGCCTATCATTGCTATCTCTCCAACGTTTTCTGATAGCTATTACTTTGTTCTTAGAACCCTTATTTCCTGCTGGTTCATGAGGTTTTTCACAACGCTT
>NZ_SLUN01000092.1 GCF_004340685.1 Hydrogenispora ethanolica
TTCAACCGCAGTAATTTCAAGGCTTTTATGATATAATTAAGCTATCAAAACAGGCGGTGAGCAATGATCCGACAACAAAAGCAACTAGTATTAAGCCCGTATATGGCAATCTACGATATAGTCGTCCCAAAGGGACATATGCTTAGAAGAATCAACGAAATTGTTGATTTTTCTTTTATTTATGAAGAACTTCTGGATAAATATTGTTTGGACAACGGACGTAATGCGATCTGCCCTATACGCATGTTTAAATATTTGCTATTAAAAGCCATTTACGAATTGTCGGATGTTGATGTTGTCGAACGTTCTGGGTATGATATGTCGTTCAAATTCTTTTTGGAGATGGCTCCCGAGGAAGAAGTCATTGAGCCAAGTTCATTGACAAAGTTCCGAAAACTCCGTTTAAAAGATGTCAATTTACTTGAAATGCTAATCGGCAAAACGGTAGAAATTGCTTTAGAGCACGGGCTAATAAAAACAAAATCGATCATCGTCGATTCAACTCATACAAAAGCCCGCTTCAACCAGAAAACACCCCGCGAAGTTCTTTTAGAATATTCCAAAAAGTTACGGAAAGCAGTATATGAAATTGATGAAAGTATGAGAGATAAATTCCCAGCCAAAGTTAATAATGGCGTTTTAGAAGACGAAATTGAATACTGCCAAAAACTAATTGCGGTTTTAAAAAGCGATGAAGAGTTGTCCTCCTACCCCGCTGTCAAGGAAAAAATGAACTTATTGGAAGAAACGGTTACCGACGATCTAGAACAATTGGCACTGTCCAAAGACCAAGATGCTAGAGTAGGGCATAAAACATACGATACATCATTTTTCGGATATAAAACCCATTTAGCGATGACTGAAGAACGTATTATTACTGCGGCTACAGTCACATCAGGTGAAAAACATGACGGAAAACAGTTAAAGGAACTTGTAGATAAAAGCCGAGCAGTCGGAATTGAAATAGACACCATCATCGGGGATGCGGCTTATTCGGAAAAAGAAAACATCGAATACAGCGAAGAAGAAGAAATCAATCTCGTTTCCAAATTAAATAGAACAATTACTCATGGAAATAAACGTCAAACTAGCACTAACTTTGAATTTAACAAAGACGCCGGAATGTATGTTTGCCAAGCAGGACATATGAGTTTTTTAAAAAGGAGCAGTCGTCCTAAAAAACACGCAATTGATGGACAAGGGACTGTGGAAACCTACTTTTTCGATATTGAAAAGTGCAAAAGATGTCCTTTCAAAGAAGGTTGCTATAAAGACGGGGCTAATACAAAAACCTATTCAGTTTCGATAAGGGCGAACATCCACCAAAAACAGATGGAATTCCAAGCTAGCGATTATTTCAAGGAGAAATCCAAAGAACGTTATAAGATCGAGGCTAAAAACAGTGAATTAAAACATC
>NZ_SLUN01000093.1 GCF_004340685.1 Hydrogenispora ethanolica
TCAAGTACGGACCGTATCTGCCGATTGGCAAGGACGGAACCAAAAAGCAGGTGTATCTGGTCACCTTTATGGATGATGCCACGCGGTACGTGCTTCATGGCCAGTTTTACCCGATGTTGGACCGGGTCATCGTCCAGGACTGTTTTCGACAGGCAATTGGCAAATATGGAGCGCCGGAAGCGGTATACTTCGATAACGGCAGCCAGTACCGGACGCGATGGATGAGCCGGGCTTGCGCCAAGATGGGAATCCGGCTGGTATTCGCCAAGCCCTATTCCCCGGAAGCCACCGGGAAGGTGGAACGCTTCAATCGCGTGGTCGATTCCTTTCTGGCGGAAGCCACCCTGGAGAAACCGCAATCATTGGACAAACTCAACGAGTTATTCGGGGTCTGGCTCGAAGAGTGCTATCAGAACAAACCTCATTCCGGTTTGGATGGCAAGAGTCCGCGGACCGCCTATCGGAGCGATCCGAAAGCGCTGAGGTTTTTAGACCCGGAGATTGTCGGGAGTGCTTTTCTGTACTCGGAGGAACGGAAAGTGGATAAGGCGGGCTGCATCAGCTTTGACGGCCGGAAATATGAAGTCGGGCTTTCGTTCATCGGCTGTACGGTGGATGTGGTTTACGACCCCGCCGATATCACGGAACTCACCATCGAGTATGAAGGGCACCAACCGTGGCAAGCACGGCAGTTGAACATTGGCGAACGGGCCGGTGAGCGTCCGAAGATGCCAGAGCGAATTCAACCGCTACCCGCCGAATCGTCAAGACTCCTGGCCGCCGCCGCACGGCAAAACCGGCAACGGAAGAATGAAACAGCCCCCGCCATCTCCTACCGGACGGTCCGGAAGGAGGATGACGGGCATGTTTGAAACTTTCTATGAGCTATCGAAAACGCCGTTTTCGCGGGATATTCCAACGGGCGAACTCTATCCTTCGCTGATGCTGGAGGAGACGTTAGGGCGTCTGCAATACGCCGCCCAGCGTCAGTTATTCGCCATTGTCACCGGTGACTGCGGAACCGGTAAGACGACAACCATCCGCCGGTTTAAGGATATTCTGGACCCAGCCAAGTTTAGTGTGATGTACCTGGCGGATTCCAAGTTGACACCACGCCATTTTTACAAGGGACTCTTGGAACAGTTGGGGTGCGAGTCGAAGTTTTATCGGGGCGACGCCAAACGGCAGTTGCACCGGGAGATCGAGCTCATGCGCGGGATTCATCATTTACTACCGGTGGTGATCGTGGATGAAGCGCATCTCCTGGATCGGGAGATGTTGGAGGAAGTGCGGTTCTTACTCAATTTCAAGATGGATGCCCAAAGTCCGATGTCGCTCATCCTGGTGGGTCAGAGCGA
>NZ_SLUN01000094.1 GCF_004340685.1 Hydrogenispora ethanolica
CACTACTGTCCGGTTAAGAATCGAATAGAATTAACTGTTTGTCGATAGTAGGGTCTGAAATATTGAAATTGGATTTTAAAAATACTTGATTTAACTGAGTTTTTTCAAATAAACAGACGCTAAGAATTTGTAAAACTGTATACAGACTATGATCTAACTTCAATAATTTTTTGACGATGGCAACCAGCACGTAAGCTGAAATTGCGATCCATATTTGTGTAAATACTGCATTGACTGACGTGCCATAAAAGGCCTTGATTTTGAGATGCTGTTTAATCCACTTGAAAAAGAGCTCGATTTTCCAACGGTTTTTATACAACTCCGCGATAATTTCCGGAGCCAATTCAAAATGGTTTGTCAAGTAAACAAATACCTGATTAGTCTGGGAGTCGCGGTATTTAACCCGTCTAATTCTTTCGGGATAGTCTTTTGAAACAACCGTTCCTGCCAATTTGATGATTTGATCGCATTGAACGCCTGTTGCTTTATCGACTTTGTTGGAAATGATCCGCTTGAACCGAAGGTTCTTTTTGGCCCGAATGACAAAGTACGCTTTACCCGTATGGATGGTATACAATCTTTGAAAATCAACATATCCCCGGTCTAACACATAAATGGAATTGAGTTCAAAAATGATTCGATCCAAGATGTTGACATCATGGCAGAGACCATCGGTAATCTCAATGTCTTTAGGTAATAAGGTCTTTAAGTTAAGCTGGGTATGGAGCTTGACAGCTCCTTTGTTTTTCCGGAACTTGGCCCATGGAAACAGCGAAAGACACAAATCAATCGTCGTGCTGTCCACGGCATAAACAGCGTTTTTCAATTCGAGCTTAAAATTGTCGTCGTCATGGTATAGCTTTTCAGCCCACCCAATCAAGAAATGACAGAAATCAGCGAAGATATGCCAGTCTCTTGATTCATTAGCATCAGCGATGGTGCTTCTCGCGATTTTGCTTCGTAGACCGACATGGTATAGCTTAGTCTGCATCGCATGTAAACAGGTTTCGATGTCGCGAAGGCTATCCCGATAGGTTAATTGGGCAAAACACATGACGATAAACTGTTCCCAACAGGTAAATGTCTTGACTCTATAGTTTCCTTTGTACCGAGTTACGCATTTATCAAATTCATATCGCGGTATGAATGACAGTAATTGTGCAAAAACCGTTTTCTCAATGTTCATTGATACTCCATTAGTTCTTTATTAACAGAGTATCATGAACGGAATTCAAATCGAAAAATTTTCAGATGCGTGTTTTCATCAATGGTTTCAAGGGTTCCCAAGGTTGCTTGTGTTCGTTAACCGGACAGTAGTGA
>NZ_SLUN01000095.1 GCF_004340685.1 Hydrogenispora ethanolica
CTATCTAGAAAATACTCCCGAGCATTAGAACCTTGACAAGCAAATAAGTCATGCAGCAGCCGGTTCAAGAATAACTTTGTAGCCTAGGCTTTCAATCCGTTTGATAGACCGTTTCATTACCGCCTCTTTGTTAATTTGATCATAATGATCAACGCCCAAATCCCGATAACTGGAGCCATCTTTAAGCATATGGTATATCGCGACTAAGACAGCATGAGCTACAGCAACAATCGCTTTGTTCTTTCCTCTTCGGGCTGCCAGACGATGGTACATGGCATTGAAATATGTTCCTTTTGTCCTCGAAGCGGAAATCGCGGCTTGAGTTAACGCAGCTTTTAACGCCATATTTCCTTTTCGGGTTTTGCCGCTCTTGCGTTTACCACCAGTTTCATTATTACCAGGACAAAGCGCTGCCCACGAGGCGATATGTTTATCTGTGGGGAACCGGCTCATATCAATGCCTGTTTCGCAGAGAATCTGCTCCGCATTGGTTCGGGATATACCCGGAATGCCATCCAGCGCTTCGATGGCTTCCTCAAAAGGGCGCATCCGGCTCTCAATCTCATGGCTAAGCTTCTGAATCTGTTCATTCAAAAAATCGATATGGCAAAGCTGCGTCTCCAATAACATCTTTTGATGAGGGCCGATTAATCCAGTTAAGGCCTTTTCCAACAACTCGGTTTTGTTTTTAAGTTTACCTCTAGCCATTTGGGCCATGGCTTGCGGATTCTGATTACCGGAAATAATGGCTCTTAAAATATCTTGCCCGGATTTACCCATTACATCGGAGGCTACGTCGCCCAATTTGATATTAGCGCCTTCGAGGACTTTTTGAATTCGGTTCACCTCACGGGAACGCTCCTGAGTCAGCTTAGTCCGGTAACGGACTAACTCCCGCAATTCCCGTTGGTCCCGATCCGGAACATAACTTCCGCGAAGGAGACCATGTTGTAGAAGATCAGCTATCCATTCGGAATCTTTGACATCTGTTTTACGACCCGGAACGTTTTTGATGTGCTGGGCGTTGACAACTAAGATTTCCATGCCGGTCGCTTCGAGAATGTTGTAAATGGGTTTCCAGTAGACACCCGTGCTCTCCATGGCGACGGCTTTACAGTTATTCGAGATTAACCAGTCCGTCATTTCAAGTAAACTTGCAGTCATGGTTCCAAAACTTCGGATCTCTTTACCATTTGGCGTAATGAGACAGACTACAACCGTTTGTTTGTGCACATCCATTCCGGCACTGTGTGAATACATGATTTCCATAGCATTAACCTCCATTCAT
>NZ_SLUN01000096.1 GCF_004340685.1 Hydrogenispora ethanolica
TACCGGTGGGTTAACAAGTGGAACCATGTCGGTACTAATGGGTGGAGATTTTTGGGATGGGGCCGGAACTGGAGCTATAAGTGGAGGAGTAAGCGGGTGGCTAAATAATATATTTCCAAAAGTTGATTCCCTAAAACCTGAAAGTAAGTTTTTAGCCCCCATAAGAAGTTGGTTTATAAACTCACTTGGTGTATTAGCAAGCGGTAAAAAAATATCGGGTAAACAAATTTTAGGTTCTACTATTTCATCGATACTGAATAGCACCTTAGTATTTGATTCGAAAGATAAAGATTATGTTAAAGAGCTTAAAGCATTAGGAATTGAAATCGAAGGAGATGTAGTTCGTGTTGAAAAAACACAAACTATGGAAGATGGAGTGGTTACTACTAAGTTTGAAATATATGTAAACAAGGATTTGAGTTCATCTTCTTTGGAACTAGATAAAGATATTAAGTCTAAAAACATGAAAGACATTGTTATGAAACAAAGTTTATCGGTTGAAACAAATAATGCAGTAATAATAATGAATGTTTCGGTTAAATCAACTGGTGCATTAACTGTAGATGTACGGTTGGGATTTGAGAACAAATATCTTACAGCACCTTATGTCAAAGTGAATGAGAAATTTGATGGGATTTATTCAAGAGATACTACACCAGGTATTGAGTCAGTTCCGCATATGTGGCGAAGATATCAATGGGATACTACTATTACGAAAGATCATGCCAATTTAGCGGCAGGAATCATTTATCGTCCCATAGCTGAGCCGACAGGAAATTGGGCTTGGAGTGACGAAGTATATGTAAAAATAAATTTATCTCAGTATTTAAAGTGAGGTTAATTATATGAAAAAAATATTGTTAATTATTATTACAATTCTAACAAGTGGTTTTTTTATAAGTTATAGTTACTCACAAGGGAAAATTGCTACCTCAATTTATGAAACCTATTTTAAAAATATAGTTCGAATTAGTATTATTAAAGCTGCCCCAAGTAGCAATGAAGACATTGCCAACATTGAACAACTTGATATTATTAAAAATGAAATGAAGAATATTGTTATTTTAAAAGAATATACTAATAACCCTAATTATGGAGGGACTTTTAAAAACGAAAATTTTCGGTTGATGTATATATTTGTTAAAATAGGAGAGAAAAAGCATAAAGCCATAGAGTTATTATATTCTACCCACGATGCTGTTATGATAGCACGTGAAGACGATATATTTCCAGATAAAAAACCTCAAAAATTCGGAGAAAAAATAGCGGTG
>NZ_SLUN01000097.1 GCF_004340685.1 Hydrogenispora ethanolica
TTTTGTGAATAAGCCCCCCACCCCAACAAAGTTGGGACAAGCGAAGCGATGAAAATGAAAGAATTGCGTTAAAGGAAGTAATCGGTGAAAGAAGGTCGGGATCACTTGGTGCCAAGTAGCCCGTGAATAAGTCTGACCATGATGAATATAGGCACAACAAATTGTCACCCCATTTTAAAGGGAGTACGCTAAGTAGTTTCTAAGATACAATTCATCACACCGGTTATATATGGAGGGAAACGCAAATGGAAGTTATCAATCCATATTGTTGTGGGATAGATGTCCACAAGAAATCGGTTACCGCTTGTTTAATTACTCCGAAAGGCAAAGAAATTAGAACATTCGGGACAATGACCAGCGATTTATTAGAATTGGTAGACTGGCTTGAAGCAAATCAATGCACAATCGTCGCCATGGAAAGCACCGGAGTATATTGGAAACCCATCTATAATCTCCTCGAAGCAACAGATATCAAAGTATTAGTTGTAAATGCACAACATATCAAAGCAGTTCCTGGACGGAAAACCGATGTCAAAGATGCGGAATGGATTGCGGATCTGTTACGGCATGGCTTGCTTCGCGGCAGTTATATTCCGGACAAGGGACAACGGGAACTCCGGGAGCTTGTGCGGTATCGACGGAAGATGATTGAAGAAAGGTCCCGAGAAGCGAGCCGCATCCAAAAAGTACTCGAAGGAGCGAACATTAAACTAGGAGACGTGGCCTCCGATATTTTAGGCAAATCAGGCAGAAACATTCTTGAGGCGCTTATTGCAGGAAATAGCAATGTTCAAGAAATGGCCCAATTTGCTCAAAAACGAATGAAAAGCAAAACAGCACTTTTAGAGAAGTCATTACAAGGTTTAATGGGTAAACATCAACAGATGATGCTAGAGACACAACTTGCGCACATCGATTTTCTTGATGCGCAGATTGAAAAACTGAGTCAAGAAATTGAGGAACGTATGCGCCCTTTTGAGGAAGCCATCGAGAGGCTGGATGGCATTCCGGGAATCGGAAGAAGAGTCGTTGAACAGATCCTTGTTGAGATAGGTTTAGATATGAGCCGCTTCCCCACCGATCGACATATTGCGTCGTGGGCAGCCCTTTGCCCCGGTAACAATGAAAGTGCCGGGAAACGTAAAAGCGGTAAAACACGTAAAGGAGATAGTTCTCTAAAAGCAAGCTTGGTACAAGCGGTAAAAGC
>NZ_SLUN01000098.1 GCF_004340685.1 Hydrogenispora ethanolica
GAGCCCAAAACAGTCGACGGATCATTGACGATCACATGGTGAAACTGGTGGTGCAGGGAGAATTGGCTTGATTCTCCCTCCCTTCCTTTTAGACGCTTGGGGTATTCGCTTTTTGGTCTTTAATTCCGTCAACTTCAGGACGCCTTATTCCGTCTATTTCTGGACATTTTACGGCAGCAGTAACAATCTGCCATCGATACGACGAATCACCATACAGTATGTTCTTCCACTTTGAATTTTTTTGATCTTAACATGAATTTTAAGATTCCACCGGACACCCATCTTCCAAAACTTTCTGGAGCATGTAGCAGTGGGTTAGTGATTCCTATATTAAGCTTTATTGATAAGGACTTCTGGGAAATCGAACTTTATATGAGTTATTCTGATGAGGATAAAAGTAATAATGATAAGAATAATTTAGATTTGTTACGCTTAAGCCGTTTCATTTTGCAGGAAGGGTCTAAAGGTTATGATAAGGATGAATATGAATTTGAACTATTAATCCGGTGACAAAACATATCCATCAAGCAGCATAAGAAACACGGTCATGTTTGAAGTAATTTTTAACATGGTACGAACGCCGTTGTAAGGTTTTCATAAACGAACGGGTTTTCTTCTTTAGGTCTTTAAGTGTACGTGCCGGTATACCTGAATGAACTCGACGTTTCAAATCACCATTGAGGTATTCATCCGGATTAAGCTCCGGTGAATAGGAAGGGAGATAAAATACTTCAATTTTGTCCTTGTTCTTTTCAAGCCATTGTTTGACGTTCTTGCTATGATGGGTCCGTAAATTATCGAGAATCAAGTAAACCTTACGGTTTGCATCCTTAATCAATCTGAACATAAATTGAATTAACCGTTCTGCCGTCATGGTGTCTTCATAAAGCATAAATCGTACCAAGCCTCGATTTGAAATGGCGGAAATCATGTTCACTCGACTTTTATTCACGTTAAGCTTGATGATCGGTGTTTTCCCTTTCGGAGCGAACCCTTTGGCTTGATATGCATCATTTTGAATACCGGTTTCGTCGCCCCAATAGATTTCTGCTTTCTCGTGCTTGGCACGTTCCTTAATGGCGGGATATTCTTCATCAAGCCATTTTTGAACCGCTTCCGGTCTTTGTTCATAGGCTTGTTTTGCTGGTTTTTGAAAAGTGAATCCCCAGCGCTTAAGGTAATCAGTGATGGTACGTATCGGAATATT
>NZ_SLUN01000099.1 GCF_004340685.1 Hydrogenispora ethanolica
GCGATCACGCTCGTGTTATCGAAAGCAGGGAAAGCGAGTTTTGTGAAGTTCGACGAGATCGACAAAGCGCCGGAGGAAAAGGAACGCGGAATCACGATCAATACCGCACACGTGGAATACGAGACCGACAAACGGCACTATGCGCACGTGGACTGCCCGGGTCACGCCGACTACGTGAAGAACATGATCACCGGAGCGGCGCAGATGGACGGAGCCATCCTGGTCGTATCGGCGGCGGACGGTCCGATGCCGCAGACGCGGGAACACATCCTGTTGGCCCGTCAGGTCGGCGTGCCGTACATCGTAGTTTGGTTGAACAAAGTCGATATGGTGGACGATCCCGAATTAATCGAACTGGTGGAGATGGAGATCCGGGATCTGTTATCGCAATATGAATTTCCTGGAGACGAGATCCCGATCGTTCGGGGTTCGGGCCTGAAAGCGCTGGAATGTGGCTGCGGCAGCCGTGATTGCGAATGGTGCAGCAAAGTATGGGAACTGATGGATGCAGTGGACGCCTATGTACCGACGCCGGAACGGGCGACCGACAAACCGTTCCTGATGCCGGTGGAAGACGTATTCACCATCACCGGACGGGGCACCGTGGCGACCGGTAGAGTCGAGCGGGGCATCGTGAAAGTAGGAGACGAAGTCCAAATCATCGGCTTGGCCGAAGAAGTGAAAAAGACCGTCATCACCGGAGTGGAGATGTTCCGGAAACTGCTGGACCAAGCGGTGGCGGGAGACAACATCGGAGTGCTGCTGCGCGGCGTGGACCGGAAAGAAGTGGAACGGGGCCAGGTATTGGCGAAACCGGGATCGATCACCCCGCATACCAAGTTTGAAGGGGAAGTATACGTCCTGACCAAAGAAGAAGGCGGACGCCACACTCCGTTCTTCAACGGCTACCGTCCGCAATTCTACTTCCGGACGACCGACGTGACGGGAGTCGCGAATCTGCCGGCCGGGACGGAGATGGTAATGCCTGGCGATAACATCAAGATGAGCATCGAGCTGATTACGCCGATTGCGATGGAAGAAGGACTGCGGTTCGCCATTCGTGAAGGCGGACGGACCGTGGGCGCCGGCGTCGTTACCAAGATTATTGAGTAATCGAAGTGTT
>NZ_SLUN01000100.1 GCF_004340685.1 Hydrogenispora ethanolica
AAATGTCCTCATTACTTGAAAGGTATACCAAACAAATTAGCGGAATTTTATCATGTTTCGACCGAATTACGATTACTGGTACATTGCCAGGAGTCTGCTATGGGTTGGGAATGGCCACATTTATCATGTCGAAGGGATACCGGATTTTTGACTACCCTCATTTTGTGGAACCTCTTCGTGATGAACTCCGGGCGAACGCTGAACAATTGGCCAACAGAAACAATCTATCCATCGAATTTATTCGTTCCGCGAATAACTTCCGCAAAGAAGACCGTCTTCGAGCCATCCTCAAAGAAAGGGGAGAACATCCGGGTCTAGTTCACATTTTCTCCGCCATGGAAACGTGCGGTTCCTTTGCACCTCATTATGACAAGCTAACTCAACATACCGAACTTCGCTATAAGGAAGCCAAATGTTTGCACTATTATTTTTACTTCATTGACGAGGAATTTGGTCTCTGTTACTTACGTGTTCCCACTTGGGCTCCTTTTCGATTATTATTCTACTGTAATGGTCATAATTGGCTCGCAGGTCAATTAAAGAAACAAGGGATTGGTTTCACTCAGATGGATAATACCTTTAAACGGATTGACGACTGGTCGAAAGCTCAAACCATGGCCGATGCCTTTCCCATTCCATCCTTACACCGAGCGCTCGACCGTTTCGCCCAAGAATATTGTCCGGTACTCCGCCATTTTTCCAATGTTTACCATTGGAGCCTATATCAAACCGAATACGCTACGGATATTGTCTTTAAAACCCAGAACGATTTAGGCCCAGTCTATGAGAATCTGTCACGTACCGCAATTCATACGGTGAAACCGGATCATATCGCTACTTTCCTTGGCCGAAAGCTTGATGGACGTTTTAAGGATGAAATCGGCAATCAGTTTCAAACCCGGATTCAGGGAACTTGCATTCACCATCACATGGGACCCGCCTCCATTAAGCTTTACGATAAATTCGGCTTGATCCTGCGGATTGAAACCACGGTCAATGACCTTACTTTCTTTCGTAACCACCGGACGGTGGAACATCGCGACGGAACTTCCGAAGTTAAG